>CAYNEZ010000001.1:0-53256 GCA_964396365.1 uncultured Sangeribacter sp.
CGGTCCTATGTCTTGGACAGCAGGATGCACCGGTTGATGCATTGACAGCAACGGAAGCGCTTCGCGCAAGGGTCAAGAACCAAGAGTCAAGAACTAAGTTGTTGGCTTGGGGACTACTTCGGCTTCCGGCTCGGCACAATCTAATAGATATGGCCGGGGGAGGAGGCTCCGTTGGGGTGTAGCAGGCTTGTCATTGTTCTCTTTCCGTGATCTCGGATGGGGATTTTTAGTCTTCAGTCTTGAGTCTTCAGTCTTCAGAGATATCTGTCAGGGATGACAGTTAGCCTTCGCTGAAGCTCAGGCCGTAGACAAAAAACTGTCCATGCTGGATACGGCGCGGTGTGGGCATGTGTGAGCCTCGGTCCACCGTGAAGAAACTACCATCGATGCCGGGCGGATCATACGATTCGGTCATGTGGGGTCAAAGCGGGCCGCTTCCAGAAAGTCTGCCACAACGATAGTGGAAGCGGGTACTTTCGAGCCATATTCACTCGGCGTAATCCTCACCTGTGTGCATTAATTTTGTTTCCGTTGCAAAGATAGCGCGACAGACTGCACGAAATCGTGCAGTCTATTGTTAAATGATGTTAAATTGAAGTGTTAAAATATGTTAAATTAGTGAATTTTATAAAACTTCACTGCTTTATTTTTATAAAAGAATTGGTATATAATGAAGTTGAAAAACTTCAATGGCTCGGATTATTCCGGGCCTTTTATATTTGAATAATGTTTGGACATAAGGAAAAAATTGATTAATTTTGTTAGGAACTAAAGAATCAAGTAAGCTAAACCTAAATGTACTTACCTATATATGAAAAGATTTATACCAATATTTTGTTCGTCATTACTTGCGTTGCCATTGACAGCGGCTTCGTCACTTCAGAATGATTTCAGAAGTTGGGCGCAAACCCCTCCGATGGGATGGAATTCATGGGATTGCTATGGTCCTACTGTAGTGGAGAGTGAAGTGAAAGCCAACGCAGATTATCTTGAAAAGCATCTCAAAGATTTTGGATGGCAATATGTGGTTGTCGATATCCGATGGTATGTCGAAAATGACAAAGCCGGTGGCTACAACCAAACCAATCCTATCTATGACTACGATGAATGGGGTCGTTATATTCCAGCTCCTAACCGTTTTCCGTCATCCGTCGACGGCCAAGGTTTTAAACCGCTTGCCGATTATATCCACAATCTTGGTTTAAAGTTTGGAATCCATATTATGCGTGGTATACCTAAAGCGGCGGTCAACAAAAAACTTCCCGTCAAAGGGACCGATGGCATAACAGCCGATATGATCTCCAACAACGATTCCACCTGCACGTGGCTTCGCGACAATATGAAAGTAGATTGGAAGAAACCCGGGGCGCAAGAATATTATAACTCCATCTTTGACCTGTATGCCCAATGGGGTGTTGATTTCGTCAAGATTGACGACCTTTCACGACCTTATCATACTGCCGAGATTGAGATGATACGTAAGGCTATAGACCAGTGTGGTCGCCCGATTGTACTCAGCATATCGCCGGGAGAAACCCCGATTGAGAAAGTTGATCATGTAAAGAATCATGCCAACATGTGGCGTACTGTTGATGACTTCTGGGACAACTGGAGTCAACTAAACTATCAGTTTGGAATCTGTGCGAAATGGGCTCCACATATTTCTCCAGGAAATTGGCCAGATGCAGATATGCTTCCACTCGGAAAGATAAGCATACGAGGAGAGAGGGGTGCTGAGCGCTATACAAACTTTACCCCTGATGAACAGAAGACTTTGATGAACCTATGGAGCATCTTTAAGAGTCCTCTGATGTTTGGCGGCGACCTTCCGCAGAATGACGATGCTACCAATGCTTTACTTACAAACCGGGATGTGCTTTATATGCACAGCCATTCGGTTGCAAACCGTCAGGTCTCCAATCTGAACAACCATATAACTTGGAGTGCCATTGATCCTCGAAATGGTGATATATTTGCAGCCTTATTTAATACAGGTGGCAATGAGTTTCTTGCTACAAAAGATGCTTTATGGCGCAGCGGCACAATATCATATCTTACCACGGGACATGCGGTGAATACGGAAGTCGTTATTCCAGAAGGAAGTCGTCAACTGATATTGGCTGTTACCGATGGTGGAGATGGATACGATTCCGACCATGCAGATTGGATCAATCCTACAGTTACGCTTAAGGATGGCACTACAATCGATCTGACAACTCAAAGGATACTTAAGAAAACAACCGGATGGGGAGAAGTGCATGTCAACTCTAATCTTGAGGGCGGAAAACTGAAGATCGATGGAAAGGAATATGAAAAAGGAATTTCGACTCATGCCAACTCAATTCTAATTTTTGATCTTCCAGAGGGTGCAGCATCATTTTCTGCCCTTGCCGGCATTGACAATACCGGCAGTGATCAAGGAAGCAAATCTTCTGTTGAGTTTCTTGTCTTCAACTATGATCCGACATTCAGAGCGGAATACACAGATCAGTGGAATGGTGGGAACATACTCGTTCAAGTCGATCCGACAAAGCAGTTGGCAACCAGCGGCTATATGTGCAGGGATGGAGAAACGAAGACTGCTGAATTGCATGCCGACATACAAGGGGCTGAAAAACTATATCTTGTAGTGACAGACGGCGGTGATAACCTTTCATATGACCATGCTGATTGGCTTAATCCGGTTTTAATAAAAGCTAATGGAGAAGAATTATCCCTTACGGATATTGCTTGGGACCCCAATCCAGTGAATGGCTGGAATGCGCCAAAGAAAAATCGTAGCAATGACGGCAACAAGTTGAAGGTCGAAGGAGTTGAGTATGAAATGGGTTTTGGAGTAAATGCACCCTCTGTACTGACATTCACTCTACCTGCCGGCCATGATTTCGTGGAGTTCAGATCTAATGCAGGCATTGATGAAGAGGTAGCGAGTGCACCATTTGGAGCAACCGTTGAATTCCGTGTCTTCACTGAGGATCCAGCACCAAACAACGATGCCAACGTCATTCTTGACCTTACATCTATAGGATTGAATGCCGGGCAAGAAGCAAAGATTGTAGAAATGTGGTCGGACACAGAAGAAGGAATTTATGC
Source organism: uncultured Sangeribacter sp. (assembly GCA_964396365.1). Lineage (GTDB taxonomy): Bacteria > Bacteroidota > Bacteroidia > Bacteroidales > Muribaculaceae > Lepagella. The sequence continues at coordinate 3,094 of CAYNEZ010000001.1, forward strand.
TGATACAGATTTTGCTCCTTTCTTGCGTGAACATGCAAGTGGTCTATACCGTATAACTCCTCTTGGTCGTTCTGGTTCAGCATCTCTTGGTCTTACAGCTATTGAAGAGGAGACCGGAACCATAACCTTGAAAGCGAGTATTTCCGGAGGAGTGGTGGAAAACGCATATATTCAGTTTGAACGAGATGGTGAGATAATTGGAAGTCTAAAAGTCAGCGAAGATGGTGAATCATTGATGACCATTCCATCTATTGCCGGAAAGCATACTTACAAGGCCTACTACAGTGGTAATGTGGATGTCGCAAATGCCGAATCTAATGAATTGATCATTGAATCGACAACTGTAGATTCCGTAAAAACTTATATCCCTGACACAGTTATAGCTCCAAGAAAAGGAGGTGTAAACATACTTTGCTCTACCGCTCCCGTTCTCGATATCTATTCCCCATCCGGTGAGAAAGTAAAGACCGTGAAGATCAATACTACGCCATTGTTCGTATCTCTTGATCCCGGACTATATATTATAGGAAATCATAAACTTATCGTCGACTAATCCGAATGATCGATATATACGCACGGACCAAGCGTCAGCAGTCAATCTTATAAAGAAGTCGGGTCGCAAGGAGCTCCTTGCGACCCGCTTCTATTTGTAGGCAAATATGCGCTATGCATTAATGAAAATCAGTTTCCCAGTGGTTTTTCAATCTTTACAAAAGTAGAGAGTGGCCAATAGAAAGTCTCCGGATCATCCGGCCGGCTTGGAGAATACTTAGTGTATGGTTTCAGGTGTTTAGCAAGTTCAGGAAGTTTCTCGGCTATCCCTTCGCGCACACACTTAGCAACCTGCGTAGCTCCATATGTGTTGAAGTGAGTATTGTCAGCAAGCTCCTTGTCCTGACCTTTGAAAGTGCCTGCAGGATAATGAACGAGTGCCTTCTTGCTTCCTTCCACTCCGAGTGTCTCATAGAGTGTTGTTGTCATATCTGTAATGTCGATCACTGGCACTCCTTCGCGTTGAGCAACTTCTTTCATGGCCTTAGGATAATCACCATGAGTGTTCTTATTCTTGCCGTTTTCATCAAAGCTGCGGCGGGCGGTAGGAGTCAGGAACACAACATTCAGTCCCTGCTGACGTGCGCGGTCAACGAATATTTTTAGATTGTGTGCATAATTGTAGTATGCTCCCGAGCCCGGACCCTTGTCTTTCTCATCATTATGGCCAAACTCAACGAAAACGTAGTCACCCGGTTTAGCCATAGAGAGGACTTTTTCATATCGTTTGCTGGCAAAGAAAGATGAAGTCCGCTGTCCGCTCTCAGCCTGATTCGAGACAGCAATATTATTGTCGAAATATGCCGGAATAATTTGTCCCCAGCTTGCCCATGGCTCCTCAGCTTGATCCACAACTGTGCTGTCTCCGCAATAGAAAAGCGTAGTTACATTGTCTGATTCTTCAACCGGACGAATAGAAATGCTTTCTATGGCAGGCGCATCGCCCGTAAATTCCAGAGTAAGCTTATCATCCCAGTTGCAGACACCTATCTCCCTTGGGTTCAGTCTGACAGTATCTTTAAGGTTGATACCAGGAGAGCGTTTATTGACAATAAATGAGTATTCCTCAAATTTATTCTTCGGCAGAGTTACAGCATCAAGCATCAGACGCCGGTTTTCAGCCCTGACCATGGTGTGAGACTTACGCTTCTTGTCTCCGAGTTTTACTGTCACCATATAGTTGCCATCAGGAACCCGGACAGAGAAGAAATAAGGCTCAGTCCCTTTTGCATTTGGCTTTGAACCGAAATCATATCCATATCCGTTGAATTCGTCATATGCCGGAATCGTTGCATCCATTTTGAAAGACTGAGGATATACCGGGAGAAGGTATTCCTGAAGTTTACAATCAGTTCCTCTAAGACCTTCAGCTATGCTTGCTGCATTAAGTCTGGCTCCTTTCTTAGAAGTGTGTGTATGGTCTTTCTTGAAGAATGGGGGAGTACCGGCTTCAGTAAGAGCCTGGAATTTCTTTCCGGAGATGGAATTCAGGTCGATGTAGTATGCACCGGCTTCTCTTGCTGCATCTTTCGCCCATTTACCATAGCTATCTGCATTACTTTCGATTTTTCCGTCTTTCCATTTGTTGCGTGGGGTATGACTCAGCACGATAGGAATAGCTCCTTTCTCCTTAGCATCCATAATGAACTTACGAATATACCATCCATAAGTGTATACTACTTGGTTGATACCGGTCTTCTCCATCTTGAACACCTTGCTTTCAGGTCCTGAACCATGAAGTTCGCCACGTGCCTTGCCAGTATTTATATCTCCTCCGTCATTATGGCCAAACTGCATGATCACGAAGTCGCCGGGTTGAAGTGCATTGTAGACTTTATCCCATCTTCCTTCATCGAGGAATGTACGGGCACTTCGACCAGCCATTGCATGGTTTTCTACAGTTATCTTTTCCGGATCGAAGAGCTCGCCGATAACGCTTCCCCAGCCCCACATACCGTCTTCATCCTTGTCTTCATTCTTGACAGTGCTGTCCCCAATTGTGAAAAGCACCGGTTTACCGGGTTGGCGGGTTCTTCCTGTAACGGTGTCTTTAGGGAAGGGGAGAAGATAATCCTTAAGTTCCACTCCTTCGAGAGCTGCAATTCCTTCTGCTGCGGACTGGGCATTGACTTTTGCCCCAAATGCCGAGGTATGTATGCGATCAAGGTAGAACATAGTCTTTACCTTGTCTTTACCGAACTTTTCAAATTTTGAAGCTGTAATGTCGTTGAGATCAACAAATGGAACACCTTCTGCTTCGGCTACTTGTTTCGCCCAAAGACCAAAAGTATTGTTTACACGAGTCACTTTTGTGCTGTCTTTATCGTCCCAAGCCATTCGAGGCGTGAGTGAGAACAAAATAGGCTTTGCTCCCTTCGCTTTGACCTCACGAACGTATCTACGCATGTATTCTCCATATGAATATACGGTGTCGCGTACCCCTGTTTCCTTGATAACGACGGGCATTACTTCGTCGCCAATGCCACGTATTGTAGCACGGGCACGCCCACTGTCAAAGGGTCCGTTGTCGTTATGCCCGAGCTCTATGATCACCCAGTCTCCCGGACGAACTCCTTCTAAAACATCTTTCCAGAGCACATTGTAGAATGTTCGGCTGCTCATACCCCCCAGGGCATGGTTTTCAACTGTAATTTTCTCTTTGTCAAAAAAGTCGGGGGCATAATATCCCCATCCCCATTGTCCGTTATCGCCGTTTCCGAGTGTTCCAGTACGCATTGTTGAGTTTCCCACCAGGAAGAGCACCGGATTGTTCCCAATTCGGGATGATCCTGATATGGGTCGTGCCGTGCGTGCTTTATTGATGCTGTCAGGGGTATTGTCTACCACCTGATTGACATCCGGCATCGGTTGTTGCTTAATGTCCTGCACTGCTCCCACCGCCAGCGCAGCGCAGGCAAGTCCCGCTACCGAGAATAGTTGCTTGATTGGTTTCATTAATATTGGGTTATTAATATTGGGTTATTAGGTTGTTACGTTTGAGAAATGCAAATTTAATCATTTTTTTCCATACTGTCAACAAAATTCCCACCTCCTCCCAATGCTATGTTGAATTTTTTTTAGTAACTCGCAAAAAGATTGGAAAATGTTGTTTGTCTCACATAATTTTTATAATTTTGCATACTATGTAATAGTATAGTTGTTGAGACTTATTTGTCTTAATAAAAAATAAGTCTGAACTACTTCATTTATTTAATCTGAGTGAAAGAATTTTTCAATGAAAAATATGGAAACAAAGGATATAGCAAAAGAAATAAAAAAATGTCAGGATCATGCGATTGATCTTCGCAATCAAGGATATGGTTGTGCCCAATGTGTATTGATGGCTCTTTCGGAAAAGGTCAATTTGCAGGAAAAGCAAGCGGCTCGAATAGGGGCAGCTTTTGGATCCGGTTTTGCCGGCACCGGCGGCATATGCGGTGTGATTTCAATCCTTGGGGTGGCTGAAGGTCTTCTGTCAAAAGGATATGGACCGGAAGACAAAGCTAAAGTAATATGGAACACTAAAGCTCTTCTTGACAGGTTTTCAAAAGAAAACGGCGACCGTACTTTCTGTTGTGATCTTAAGGGAAAAGAAGACACACGTAAATGTCCGGATCTTATAAAACAGAGCATTCAGATCTTTTTGGAAGCTCATCCAGAAATTGCCGACCATCATATGGGCCTTCTTTCTGAAATCAAACAGGCGTTATCCAGCTGATAAACTTAGTCAATCGTGGTGGTATGGTTCCCCTTTTAAGATTGTCATAGCCCGGTATATTTGCTCGGTGAAGAAGAGTCGTATCATCTCATGGCTGAATGTCATTTTTGAAAAGGAAAGTTTGGTATTGGCTCGTGCGTAAACTTCCGGCGAGAATCCGTATGGTCCTCCTATAATGAAGGCCATCCTTTTCTTGCCTCCGAGCATTCCTTTCTGTAAAAAAACAGAAAACTCACGAGAAGAAAGCATGACTCCACGCTCATCAAGGAGCACAACATTATCAGATGAGGAGAGTTCGGCAAGAATCATTTTTCCCTCCTCTTCCTTTTGTTGGATTTCAGTCAATTTCCGGCTGTTTTTTATATCCGGAAGGTGTTTTATTGAAAATGGAATATAGCGTTTCAGACGCTTGCAATATTCGTTTATCCCTGTCTGGATATAGTCTGTTGTGGTTTTTCCTACAGTTATTAGCGTTATTTCCATATTTTTTTATTATCTTTGTATCAAACGCAAAATTAGCGAAGATTTTTGAATTATGAAAACAAAAGATGAACTTATTGATGCTCTCCTTGATCTCGCTTTCGCTGAAGATATAGGTGACGGAGACCACACTACCTTATCTACGATCCCTGCAGATGCAATGGGTCGGTCCAAGCTTTTGATTAAAGAAAAAGGAGTTTTGGCTGGTGTGGATATTGCCCAGAAGGTGCTTCACAAGGTAGATCCATCCATAAAGATAGATGTGAAGATTCCTGATGGATCAGAAGTTAATCCAGGCGACATTGCATTTACAGCTGAAGGCCCTGTCAGAAGTCTGCTTGTAGCAGAGCGAACTATGCTTAACATCATGCAGCGCATGAGTGGCGTCGCTACCATGACACGCAAATATCAGGATCAACTTCATGGTCTTCATACTAAGGTGCTTGATACGCGCAAGACGACACCCGGAATGCGTATGCTTGAGAAAGAAGCTGTTAAAATTGGTGGAGGCACCAACCATCGCATCGGCCTTTTCGATATGATTCTCATCAAGGATAATCATGAAGATTTTGCCGGAGGTATTGAGCAAGCTGTGAAGCGTGCTGAAGAATACTGCAAGGAGCATGGAAAGGAAAATCTTAAGATAGAGGTGGAATGTCGATCATTGGATGATATACGGAAAGTGCTTGAGATAGGTGGAGTCGACCGAATCATGTTTGATAATTTTACTCCAGAATTGACGCGTGAGGCAGTTGCACTTGTTGATGGCCGGGTTGAGACTGAGTCTTCCGGTGGCATTACCTTTGATACTCTACGCGATTATGGCGAGACGGGTGTGGATTTTATTTCAGTAGGAGCGCTCACTCATAGTGTCAAAGGTCTTGATATGTCGTTCAAGGCATTTTGACCCAGCATTTATATGGCTGATAAAAGATCTGATCAGAAGAGACTCGAGGCTCTTAAATGGGGAAAGCAGGCAGAGGATATTGTCTGTGAATACCTCATATCCAAAGGCTATACTGTAAGAGAACGTAACTGGAGGCCTAAGACATCAAAAAGTGAGATAGATCTTATCGCACAAAAGAATGATACTCTGATTTTTGTCGAGGTCAAGGCACGCTCTGACAGGGAAATAGATCCTACCGAAGCCATGACTCCTGAAAAGGTAAAGAACATTGTCAGAGGTGCCAACTCATATCTTCAGTCGCAGGAATTCGATTTCTATTATCGATTTGATGTGGCGTCAGTCAGTGGCAATATTGATGACTATAGGCTCGATTACCTTGAGGATGCATTTCTGCCTCCATTGAGAAGCAGATAAGTTGAATTTGTATGGATAAGCATAATTCACAGTTCAGATTCAAGCACTTTTCAGTATGTCATCATCGGAGTTCAATGAAAGTCGGGGTTGATGGTGTGCTGATCGGATGCTGGACAAATGTCGATGGAGTAAAAAATGTTCTTGATGTAGGCACAGGTTGCGGATTGATAGCTCTCATCATGGCACAACGTTGTCCGGATGCTAAAGTGACTGGAATTGATGTAGATAAAGCCTCCGTAGAAGAATCCTCAGAAAATGTGGCTATGTCATCTTGGGGAGACCGAATACAAATCTTACAGGGATCTTTCCCGGAAGACCTGGATTCTCAATATAATGGTTGTTTTGATCTGATTATTTCAAATCCCCCCTATTTTGATTCAGGTCTTTCTAAGATTGTCACTTCTCGTGAAAGGGCGAGGCATCAGGGCAGTCTCTCACCATCTTCGCTTCTCTCTTCAGCCAAGCGATTTCTAAAGCAGGAGGGGATGCTTTCCATGGTGGTGCCATCAGATCTTACGTCGACATTGGATGTTGAAGCTCGTGAACTTGGATTTTCGTTGATGAGGACGTGTCTTGTAAGAGGACATGAAGGCGCACCTTATAAGAGGACTCTCCTGCAATGGAAGTTATCAACTTCTTCCTCTTCCCAAGAGAGTTGCACCACGCTTCGTCTTACTCTCGAAGAGGGCAGGGGCATCCCTACTGAAGAATATAGACAGCTGTGTAAGGATTTCTATCTCAGATTTTGACCGAATTAAACCAATTGGCTCAATATTTGTCATAATATAAAAATAACACAATTAATAACTAACACAATCGCGCTATGAAATTTAAAAATTTACTACTTCTGACTTTGTCGCTTGGTTCATTGGTTCCGGCCGACATCTTGGCCGACGATTATGTTGATGATATATATTTCAATCCGAAAAAAGATACAAATGTAGGGGCAAAGAATAAAAATCCCAACTATATTGAAAATTTCAGCGATATGGATGTAGATGCATACAACCTTCGTGGTCAGTATTACACTACTCCTATCGACACTATCGGAGCTAAGGTTAGCTCTGAAGAGGATTTCGTATATACACAGCAGATTCAAAAATACTACAATCCTACTATCGTGCTTGATAATTCCCAGCTACTTGCGGATGTGCTTCAAAACTCATATGGCAATGTTGAGATTGTCTACAACGGTCTGACTCCTGCTTTCCTACCTACCTATGGATATGGCTGGCCTTATTATAGAGGATATTACGATCCTTGGTACTGGAATGTTGGCTTTGGAGGTTGGAGCATAGGGGGATGGTATGATCCTTGGTACTGGGGACCTTCTTGGTCGTGGGGCTGGGGTCCTTCTTGGGCATGGGGTCCTTCTTGGTCATGGGGTTGGGGTCCATCATGGGGCTGGGGTGGCCCAGCTTGGGGTCCCGGTCCGGGTTGGGGAGGCCCGAACGGAAGTTGGAATCCCGGTGGTAACCGACCTTTAAATCCAGGATCCGGTTGGGCTGGAAATCATCGTAATCCCGGATCCAATCGTCCGGGAAGTGCAGTAGCAGGTCATGGTGGCAACCGTCCATCATCAGGCTCTCAATGGAGTATTGGAGGCAACCATCGTGGCTCATACGGAAGTGCAAATACCAATAAGCAACATGTTTCCACTTCAAATAATAACCGTGGATATACTATAGGAAATAACGGACACCGCTACACAGGAAACGGCAGTGGAACTGTCAACAATGGATCTTCGGGCAATCGGAACACCGGAAATTCAAGGGGTAACTCTTACAATAATTCTAATAATTACAACCACAACAATAGCTATAACAACAACCGGAACACCAATACCAATTCTACAAGAAATTCCGGAAGCTATAATTCCAACCGGTCAAGCGGTAATGGCTCATTCGGTTCCGGTAGCTTTGGTGGAGGTCACAGAAGCAGCGGTGGCGGCGGTGGAGGTCGCGGTGGCCGCAGGTAATCATTATTTAATTTGAATAGGCATGAAAAAGATATTTTTATATGCGGCTTCTTTAGCTGTGCCTTTTATAGCTGATGCCCAAAGTGCTATTGATGGCTTCCGCTTTTCCCAACCTGATATGAAAGGGACTGCACGATATATGGGTATGGGTGGCGCTTTCGGTGCTCTTGGTGGCGACTTGAGTTCTATTTCTACAAATCCGGCGGGTCTGGGAGTGTATAGGCGCAATGAGATTGGAATCACTATGGACGTTGATCTGCAGAGTGCTTCTTCTGAAACCCAAGGAATCAAGAATACGCAAAACCAAACAAAGTTCTTGCTGAATAATGTCGGTGGTGTAGCCAGCTGGAATCTTGCCAATTCTGTTATGCCTAACATCAATGTTGGGTTCACATACAATCGGGCAGCTTCCTTCAACCAACACTATAGTGGGGTAGTACCAACTCTTAAAAATTCTCTGACAAACTATATTGCAGGAGTTTCTAATAATGAAGGTGTCACTGTGGGTGATGTGACGACTTTTTTTGATTCTGATGGCTACGTATCGTTTGATCCATATAATCCAAATGATGGTGGATATGCTGCTCCTTGGCTTTCAATCCTCGGATATGATAGTTATTTCATCACTCCGACCGGAGATGAAGACCAACCGGATTGGATAGGGCAATGGGGGGCGACTACATCTGGCTCAGGAGCTTTCGATGTTGTAACTTCCGGGGCTGCTAATGAATATAATTTAGCAGTAGGCGGTAACATAGCAAACAAGGTCTTTTGGGGTATTGATTTAGGAATTGTCGATTTAAGCTACAGTATGACTGCAATGTGGGGTGAAAACCTACAGAATGCTGTAGTGGATAATCCTGAAGGTACTGAAAACAGTTCATCACAATGGCGTATGACTAATTCCTACAATGCCAGTGGCACTGGATTCAATGTAAAGGTCGGATTCATCTATAGGCCGATACAAGAACTGCGACTTGGTGTCTCTTTTGCATCTCCCACGTGGTATTCCATTAATGAAAGTTATCTTGCTTCCACCAATTTCAATTATGGGGTAAATATCCCGGATCTTCAGCAAAACAATGCCATCACGAATGGTGGCCAATGGGGTCTTAATTCCTATAATTTCCGTACTCCATGGAAACTTACTGTCAGTGCAGCAGGAGTAATAGGTAGAAATCTTATAGTCAGTGCAGATTATGAGTGGCAAAGATACGATAAGATGCGTTTCTACAACGGAGGAAGTGGGTATTACGATTATGACTATGATGGCGGATTTGGCGATTGGGATTGGCCATACTATGCTCCAGCTAAGAAAGTATCTTCTTCTATCTTCAATACAGATCCTTGGTATGCTACGAATGCAGATATAGAAGATTATTATAAGTCAACTTCCACTGTTCGTGTGGGTGCTGAATATAGAATCACTCCTCGTTTCAGTGTTCGTGCCGGTTATGCCAATGTATCTTCTCCTGTAAGGACGGCTGCTAAGGATGGGTCGATGCTTATTTATACCTCGGGAACGATGACCAACTATAAGATGGACAGTTCCACAAACTACATAACATGCGGTCTTGGCTATAATTTCAATAATTTCTATATTGATGGAGCTTTCGTACACAAGAGAATGACTAGTGAGTATCATGCGTACACTCCAGATCCGGCAAATCCGCAGATTCCAAGTCCGACTTCAAAACTTAGTCTATCCAACAACCAGATAATTGTCTCTGCCGGAGTGAAGTTTTAACTCATGCAGACTCATAATAATCTCACGTGGAGGCTACAAAGACTCAAAGCTTCAATGCTTTAGAGAAACTTCGAGACTCAATAAAACATAATATGCAAAAAAAAGACCACTTTGATGGTCTTTTTTTTGCATTATTTTGAACAGTTACGGCTAAACTTGCGTTTTATGAATAAAACTATACAAACTTTAATTAAATTTTACTATGAAAAAAATTTTCCTTACCATTGTAGGCCTTGTGGCCTCAGTATCTGCAGCATTCGCCATGAATCCTTTCGTAGAGTTCCAGCCAGTCATTGCCGGTGGCAATACATGTCGGTTTAATGTTCAGGGAGGTATCCATGAGATGATGACCAAGAATATAGGCCTTGGTGCAGGAATCGGTGTCACCGAACAGTGGAACTTCGATAACGGTCCTCTCATTCCAATTTTTGTAAGGGGCGATGTGAGTGGAAATATGGGTGGCTTCAAGCCGTTCTTCTCTTTAGATCTCGGTTATGCCATCAACACAGAGAATACAGATTGGGGCGCTGTAGTAGTTAACCCAATGATTGGCTTAAACTTCGGGAAATGGTATGCCGGCATCGGTTATCAAGCACTATGTTGGACACCGAAACATGCCGATGCTTCTAACTGCTTCAATATGAAGATAGGCTATAACTTCTAAGTAGCTAATAAAAATTAAACGATATATATACACATTCAACAGAACCAATCTTGCACAAATAAATCCGGCTATTTTCGGACATTCCGGCATTGTCGTTCAGTCGCTTAGCTCGCTAAGCTCCTTCACTCCGCAGCCAGACTGCCTCGAAAATATCTCGGATTTATATGTGCATTAATTTTTATTAGCTACTTAAGAAATAATCATAGAGTCAAAAGGGATGCTTCAATCGAAAGCATCCCTTTATTGTATTCCAACAACTTCAAAGCAAGCTTGCATGCTCTATCTCGTAGCTTGGAAAGAAATGTTCTTGAAGAAGAAGATGGGGAGTGTTCCTCCTACAACCATCCCAAGCAGGATGAAAATGCAGGTGAGTCCGTTGCTGGCAAACAGATAGAAATAATGGTCGAAGTCTGTTTCTCCTCCATGTGAAAGACACATCATGAGACCTCCAAATGCTTTATATGCATAAATGCCGGGTATCATCGGAAGCAAAGAAGGGAAAAGGCAGGTCTCTGCCGGCATCTTTCCATAGGGTGACAGTAAGACTGCAAGAGTACCGACAATGAATGCTGCTATTGCACTCGCAGCGACAATATGTATGTCAAACAGGGATGAATTCATTAATAAGTAACGAGTAGAGTGTCCTGCCGCTGCGATTATGGCGCATATCAGATATGCTTTCTTGGGAGGATTGCTGATCGAAGCAAATCCTATTGCAGCTATAGCTGCAAACAGAGCGTCTTGAAGAACCTGAAGTATCATGGCTAAAACATACTTAAGTGCATCAACAACATTCCTCCGCAAAGCCCTAACGACAGACAGCATGTCAAGACTGCTGCATGGACGAATCGCCCGAAGGCACAAATGTAATGCCCATCGAGCATATCACTGAAAGAATTCAGAAATGGAATTCCGGGAACGAGATAGAGTACGCTCGTGCCCACGGCAATATCAGGAGTATTTCCAAAACTGAACAGTGTGGCAGTGCTTGCCAGCACAGAGGAAATGAAAGAGCAGATGATAAACACCAGACGCACGTCAACTTTGTGGGCAGTCAACACCTGCTTAAGAAAAAATCCTACAAGAGTGGAAAAAAACACGACTCCAACTGCAGCCCAATCGCCCGTGAACAGACGGCAGAATGCGGCATTGGCACATGATGCAAGAAAGAGAACGAGATGTTTATTTGCCGGGGGAGTCTTTATTATATCGGCAAATTTTTCCCTGGCCTCCGTCAAACTTAAACGATCATCTGCCATGCTCCAACTGAGTCGACTTAGTCGCGTATTGATGTCAAAGCTTATAGGCATCGGATGAGTGGCAATAATGTAGGTATAACTATCGGAATTGTCAGGGAGGAATACCGTCATATGTATATGTCTTGGAAGTATTGTCATTTCTGCACGGCATCCCAATGCCTCAGCCATACGCCTTACATTTTTTTCAAGACGTATAGACGTGGCTCCACTTCCGAGGAGCCACGCCGAATATTCCGAGAGGAAAAGACAAATTTCTTTTAGTGATATATTTTCCCCAATTTCACATTCTGAGACTGCGACAGTTGGGGAAATCTCTTGATCAGAAGGTACCATTATTTATTATTTTGTCTCTTTTGGATATCATTTTTTGTGGATGCAATGGGTTATGACTTTTGTGAAAGAGTCTAACCGAAATGAAGACTGTCATCGCTGCTACAACGATGCACCATGAGATCAAAGGTATGTTCACTGCTGCCATGTTTTAGAGACTTAATGGTTATTACTCCGAAATCAAACTCAGCTTGGAGACAGGTCGGGTCTCGCTTGCAATGATAAAACGGATATAACATTAAAAATGTTCTCTAAAATCAGTTACGATTTCATTAAAGAATTGTGACAAATACCGACATATCGTTTGACATATTTGACCGTGTATCGTCAGATGCCGCTCCCGGAGGAACTTGTGCGGGCTCTGAAAGGTCAAGGCTGTAACGGTAGTGCATTCCGGATTGCCATCTTTTGTCGGGGAGTTTCTCTCCGAGACCGATACGTAATTGTCCGTATCCCGGATTATCTTTAGAAATAAGCCTGTAATCCGTTGTTGCATCCGGCCATACCGTTGAGCCGTTTCCATCTTCAATTTTATAGTCAACTTCGAGATATGATGAGTTGAAATATGCATCAAAGTCAAAATCTCCAAGTCGGGAAGGAATAAAGAATTCATAGCCCTGATTGTCAGCATCGAGAGGAATATCGGAAAGATATGTGCCACTGTCTGACAAAAATATCGGGATCCTGTTAGACTGCCCGTATATATCCCAGCAATCAGATACTTCCTGAAGAGTTGTGGTAGGGTAGAACCCTTCAGCCGGATATCGGAATTGCCCGATATCGCTGACATTGACAATAGTAACACTCTTCACATTCACTGTATTGGCAGGAAGCGCAGTGTGTAGCTTTACATTCACTAAAGATAGCGCATGATAGAAATGCAGTTTAAGTCTTCCTGTGGTTTGTTTGACATTTGTGACACGACATACCAGGAGGTCTTCGTGTCCTTCATTTTTATATTGTATCATGTCAAGCCACCATGGATTGGTGTTGATGTCGATTGCAGCAGGACTGACTGCTGTAAAGCACATCATGTTTCCGGTCCAGTCAACGGCTGGAGAATAGCTCCAACTGTTGAGTCCGGTCCTTGTCACAATAATCCCTTTCATGAGATATGAGTAAAGACCATAATCATATCCCCAAATTCTGAACTCAGGGATGTTTTCTGTCGTGGTGATGTCAGCATCGCGTGTTTCTCCACCAAAACGAGTAGCCGAAACTTCAAATTCGATTTCGTTGGTGTCTACGCACTCAGGTATTTCTTCAGAATGCGAGCAGGCGGTGACCGCAAATATTGCAGCCACCGCCATAATGCATCTGTATATTGAAGAGTAAAATTTCATTAGCTGTTGACTTGAGAATCGATGAAATCAGGGAATTCCTCGACAGTAACGTCAAAATCGATCTTATTGGAAGTGGCAGGCACATCAATGTTGAGGGTATACCTGTATGCCCTTCCGAGTTGCCATTCGGCATTTCCATTCTCTCTAGCGTTGAGAGGGAAATAGATATATCCGGCGCCATCCGCCACTGCATCAGCACTTTCCGGCCAAATCTTTACTCCGGTGTTTCTGTCGAAGATTTCGCATAAGATTCTTGCATATGCTCCTGAATAATTAGAACCGCTCACTTCCGATTTTGTCAACTTCTGAGGAATTGAGAAAATGTATCCGGTGCTTCTAAGTTCAACAGGAGTATCAGTATCAAGCATCTCAGCACCTTCATATATGTTCTTGTCTGCCGGATTCTTATGATCGGTCCATTCTCCTGTCACTTGATTGCCAATAGTGGTTGAGTTTGTCGGGAAATTAAATGATCCCACAGTATTGGTGCCAAGAAGGTCAAGAGATTTGACTTTGACAGAAAGGGACTGTTCCCCTGTCTTTGCTACACGTGGACGAATCTGGAAACGAACCTGGGACAGGGCATGCCGGAAATTGACTTGTACAGGTGTGGCATTGGTGCCACCACGACTTTCGCCGATATTCACAGCATAAAGAAGGTCAGTCTTTCCACTATTGATAAATCCGGGAATGTCAGGATTGCTGGAGTCTGATGCTGTCTCTGTCTTGATAGCCGGACTATAGCTGTAGAAGTTAAGTGGAGCATCTGAAGGCCAGTACATTGAGGGTGAATAATTCCAACCATTGTCGGTACGGCCTACATTCACGTCGGTCATATATGGTTTCCCATCTGCAAATGCCCATACCCTGAACTCTTGCAGTGTATTGGTAGTCACTACCTCACGTCCACTCAAAGGTGCCGAAGCATTGAAGGAAATAAGATTGCCTGCTGAGGGAGCATCGTGCTCGTTGTGTGAGCAAGCAGAGAGTGAGAGAACGAGAGCTGTAGTTATACCAATGTGTGTTGTAATCTTCATAGTCTATTTTGTCAAATTTTGTTTTTGGGTTATAGCCTCAATATCGAGGTTTTATATACACTACTACAAATATCGTACCAAAAAAGTTTTTTACTTTAAGATTATTAACTTATTATGATTCATTAACATTTATTTTGTCTCCATATGCCCTTAATGTGTATACATATTCTCCTTAGTGTGTATACATCTACAAAGAGTAGTTCCTTAAATACCCTCCTACAGCTCTATATCGATGAAATCCCAGTTGTCGACACCCACATCCATTCCTCCTTCTCCACCTGTACCCCCTTCTCCAGGTGTGATTTCAGGTAAGGATGGACCTTTGACTCGGATCATAAGGTTCATTGAGTCCGGGGCTTGTCGAATTTGATCTGTTACGTCATAAAGATATACTTTTCTTGATCCATCAGCCAGCCACATATACACTGCGAGTTTTTGATGAGTCGACTCTTTGTTTATGCCAAAGTTAGTTATAGTGGTAGAGATCGATGTGTCATCAATTGGTTGCATGAAATTTCCGATGGAAGCCAACACTCCCGTTTGCTCGAGAGTTGAAGCCTTGAAAATATGCGTCAGGTCGGAGATTACTGCATAATACCGAAGTGCTGATTCAAGATTTTCTATCCCTGTCATCTCTACATTGTAGTCGCGGGTTATACGCTTGGGAGATAAAAACACCGTTTGTGGCTCTGCTGATTCCTCTATTACAATATTTTTTAGAATAGTTGCCCACATTTTGTCAGGTTGGGCATAGATTCGTTGAGGGGGAAAGGGGAGTTGATCTTCAGGGATTTCGGAAGTGTCGATTTCCGATGTTGAGAAAGTTAAGTCGTCGAGATTATTAATTTCGGAAAACAGTATATTTTCTGTGTCATTGTTAAAGACTACGATATCATACTCTCCCTTTGGAAGTCTCATTGTTCCTCCCGAAGGTCGAAAATCAAATCTCCAGTAGCTTTTGGCGTAAGATTCTGATGAATAGAAAAGATTAGCCAGACCATCAGGACGGAAGAATTCTGTTTCATCCCAATTGTATTCAACTTTTACGATAGGGAACCCATCTTGACCGATATCTTCAATTATATCTTTATGCCTGCACCCTGACATCAATAACAAAGCCGTTGGAATCATTAAAAATGATCCCAACGACGATATTATATGTGTCATCCTGTTCATGACTATTAAACACAGGTCAGTGACAAAAGTTTCATAACTTTTCAGTGGGGCCGAAGTAGCTGTAACGCGAATCATCCGGATTTACTACAATGCGTTCAACTACTATCTCGGGGTCGATCATCTTTATTTTGAGTGTCTGAACCCCCTTTTCTTCAACAGGGAACGAAGCTTCAAGCCAACGGATATTGTCAAAAACCTCGTTTCGCATTCCACGGCCATATCCATTAAGTGCCATTTTGCCTCTTGGCGGCAAGGGTTTAAGTTTCTTGGAGTTCTTTAGGTTGGCTGGAGTATACTCATCGAAAGTATCCACCAATCCTCTTCTTGCATCGATTACTTCTGTTTTTCCTTCGCCAAGTTGCACTGCAAGCCGGAGTCCACGTGCCGGATCTACATCTTGTGTCGGAAGAATACCTATTGCAAATCTGATACTGTCTCCTTCTGTGATATTTATGTCGTATTCCAATGTGGGTGTCTGAGATTCGATTGAAGCTGAAGCCGCCATCACATTATCTATACCCATGCAACCTTCATTTCTGCCAAGGTCAGGAAGCATAATCCAATTTACGCCGTTGCCACCACTTTTACGGTTGAATTTTATTGCCGGAATTGAATATTCTGTGGCATTGGTATATGGCTTATTGAATGTCTTTGCTGATGAAGCATCCACATATCTTACTTCCGGCATTATGTTGTTGTCGGGCATAAACCATTGGGTGTAGCCGATATGCCTGTCTTGCATCATCCCATGCCATTTTCCATGGCTGATTGAGTCGTTGTAGAATTCTGTCAGTGCAGCATCTCTGGCAAAAAGTTCTTTGACAAGATCCGCATACTGGTTTGCGCGAGGGTCACCTTTGTCGGCATAATAACGGTTTTGCTCTGCGGCCAGATACATCCTCGCAACTCCAGAAGATGCTATCGCCGGATAATATACAAGTTGATAGAATGCATCCATTGCTTCGGGTGATATCTTTTCTTTCACCAACTCTGTCTTTTCTTCAAGGGCTGTCCATAAAGAGTCAATGCGTTCAGCTTCATTATAGTTTTCCACGCTGAAAATTCCTGCCGTCTGCACTTCCGGTTTTCTCCATAGATTATATTTCGGATATTTTGCGAGTATTTCAGTTATGTCTTCTGCTAATTCATTGCCAAAAGTCTCCGAAGCCCAATTAAAAAGCCATTCACGTTCGTCGCCGGGACCTACTTCATTCGGATTCCACGCATAGTCCATGATGAAATCAATAGGAAGTTCTTTAGGTTTCAGATCCCCTACGTTGATTATCCATATGCGGTCAATTCCTGACTTATAAGCAAGATTTAATTGTTCGCGAAGCTTTGGAATGGGGGAGGTGTTGATCCATCGGTCGTTCCATGGACCACCGTTCATGTCTATATGATAGTATAAACCAAAACCACCTTTCCGGTTCAACTCATCTTTAGGTGCTGTGCGTCGTATGTATCCCCAATTGTTGTCGCAGAAAAGGAGTGTTACATCTTCCGGAACATTGAATCCGGCATCATAATAGCGTTGCACCTCCGTGAATATTGCCCATAGTTGTGGCACAGAATCCGGGCGTCCATATATGTCTGAGAGTATTCCTCTCTGGGCATTGATTACGTTGCGAAGTGTCTCCATATTGTCGGTGTCGTCACCTTTTCCCATCGCTACATCACCGTCTCCTCGCATCCCTATAGTGACAATATTGTCATAATCCTTGTTCCGCTCCATTCCTTCTCTGAAGAATTTTTCAATTCGCTCAGGATTTGACTTATAATCCCAAGCGCCGATTTCATCCTTTCTTCTGGTATATTCTTTATGGGCTCGCATCATAGGTTCGTGATGGCTTGTGCCCATCACGATGCCATATTCATCAGCAAGCCGCGGACACTCCGGATCATCTTCGTTGAAAGCCGTGTCCCACATCGCGGGCCAGAGATAATTTGCCTTAAGACGGAGTAAAAGTTCAAACATAGTGGCATAAGCCTTTGAGTTGACGCCACCATGCTGATTTACACACCATCCTCCGAAAGATGGCCACTCATCATTGATAAAGATGCCGCGATACTTAACTTTTGGGGATGGTTGGAAAACCCTTCCTTTTGCATATTCTAATTTATCCTTATGCTCTACAGGGACATCTGCCCAGTAATACCAAGGGGATACCCCTATGTTTTTGCTTATGTCGTAGATTCCATAAATGGTTCCTCGTTTGTCACTGCCTGCGATGATGAGATTACCATCTATGACATCCATAACATAGGATTCCCATTCCCCTTTGACTGAATCTACATTTAGTTTTCCACGATCGATTAGGGAATCAATGAATTTGCTTTTGCCAATGGTGCCGGCAATAATATTACCTTTATTGTCAGGAGTCTCCGGAAAGACAGCAGATTTGATGCCTGTGACTTTACCAATGTCATCAGCAAGGTCGCTGGCTGCTCGACGCACGCCCTTCCAGTCATTTCCATCAACTATTATGGGTGCAACTTTTCCTTTGTCAGCAATGATAAAATTTTGTTCACTCTTTTTGGCGGTCAATGGCATCAGGGTTAGCAATGCCATCAAGACTGTCAGTATCTTTTTCATGGTGTGATAAACTATAATATTTCTAATTGCAAAGTTAATAAAAAATGGTGTTAAATGAATAAAAATTACGTAACTCTATCATAAGAATTTGTAAATAATGCGTTAGAAACAGCAATAGAATAAGTAGCTAATGAAAATTAAACAACATATGTACACATTCAACAGAACCAATCTTGTACAAATAAATCCGGCTATTTTCGGACATTCCGGCATTGTCGTTCAGTCGCTTAGCTCGCTAAGCTCCTTCATTCCGCAGCCAGAATGCCTCGAAAAAAAGTTTGAGAAACTTGGATAACTTACATGAATAAACTGAAAATATCCAAATATAATACGAAATCATACGGATATGTGAGAAATGGATAAATGACATTTCACAAATTTTTGTTAATTTTGCGGTATCAACAAATCTAATATCAAATGAAGAAAGAAACATTTGTGTTTTCCGCTTTGATTTTGGCAACCTCAATGTGTTGTCAGACACAGTCTTCAATTGCAAAAATTACGGAGTCGTGCCACCCAATGATAAAAGGAGATTTTAAGGATTTTGGAATTCAGAATCCTGATACCATACTTACGCTTGATTGCAGTGAGTTTTTTACTGATCCAAAGACAAGCCTGTTTTATGCGGATTTCAGAAAATCTTTCGAAATGACTTTCGATGTGCAGGTCAATACCAATCTTACGGAGCAGGTATTCGTATGCAAGGAAGGAACTCGCTATAATGAAGCTGCCGGCATAATGATTGGCTTTGATCCGACTGTTGAACGTATTTTCGCTGAGATAACAGATTCCAATGGCAAAGACCACCGAATCTGGGCTGGAGAAAAAATCATGCTCGGAGAATGGATTAAAGTTAAAGTAAAGGGAATGGCAGACGAAGATTTAGCTACCTCCTCACTTAGTTTGTCGGTATCTCCAGATGGTAAAAACTGGGAGGAATCCTCTTTGGACTATTCGGGTCCTGTAATACCTTCAATGGCAAGCCGTTGGGTAATCGGAAGAGGATATCCGGGAGGTTACCCAAATTCTCTTCAAGTCAGAAAAGGAGCAATAAAGAATTTTTCGATAACCGGAACAGGACGCGACCGAAAGCAAGGCGAGAATCCTATTTTTACAGATAGACTTACAGCTGATCCTGCCTGCACTGTAGTTGGTGACCGTCTGTATGCATTCGTAGGCGAGGACTGTGCATCTCCCGGCGGGTGGTTTACAATGCCGCATTGGGTAGCATACTCTACGAAAGATATGAAAAACTGGGAATGCCACGGGGTTGTGCTGAAGGCATCAGATTTCCCTTATGCCAATCCTTACGGTGCATGGGCCGGACAGGTTGTGGAGCGGAATGGCAAATTCTACTACTATGTCACTTTGGATGATGTGCGTAATGGGCGTCATGCCATAGATGTGGCTGTTGCTGATAATCCTCTTGGCCCTTATGTTCCGGCAAGACTTGACCGAGATCCTCTTATCACTGACGACATGACTCCTGATTCACATAGATGGAACGCTGATATCGATCCGACAGTCTTGATCGACGATGATGGTCAGGCTTGGATAGTATGGGGAAATGGTGACTTCTATCTCTCCCGACTTAAAGAAAATATGATTGAACTTGATGGAGAGGTAATGCATATGGGAGTCCGTAATGTTTCGGAAGGACCTTGGCTTTTCAAGCGTAACGGGAAATATTACAATGTTTATGCCGCCGATTCTCCAGGAGTGCAACCTGAGCAGCTTGCATACTCAATGGCAGATGATGTAACAGGACCATGGACTTACGGAGGTCTTATCACCGGACCGGCAAAATTCGGTTTTACAATTCATCCGTCGGTCAATGAATTCAATGGCAAATGGTATCTTTTTTATCATGATGGTTCCTATATGCATGATGGAGAGCCTGGGGGTGATTGTCGCAGACAAGTGTGTGTCGAACCTCTATATTTCGATGCCGAAGGAAAGATACTGCCTATCACACTTACAGAGACTGGAATTTCAAAAGAATAAACAAAGAAATTTAAATTAATAAGATGAAAAAAATTACACCGGTGCTTTCAGCACTTTGGCTTGCCGGCTCATCAATGATGTGCTTTGCTCAGAACCCAATCTCTCAGACTGAATTTACTGCGGATCCCGCTCCGCTTGTTGTGGGCGATACGCTATATCTGATAACGGGTCATGACGAGTGGGAGGCTACTCCCGATCAATTTGTGATGAAAGACTATCTGTGCTTCACAACAACGGATATGGTCAACTGGACTCATCATGCTCCAATTTTCAATGCCAAAGAAATGTTTGGTGAGCATGAGAATGCAAATGCTTCGCAGATGGCATACCGCAACGGTAAGTTTTACTTTTATCCCTCCACAAGTGGAGTTCCGGTCCTTGTCTCTGACTCCCCTTATGGACCTTTTATCAATCCTCTTGGAGGTAAAAAACAACTTACATATCCGGATCAAACCAACTATGGAGGACATGGATGGGAAGACATTGACCCAACTGTTCTTATAGATGATGATGGCCAGGCATATATGTATTGGGGAAACAATGCCCTTTACGCCATCAAACTCAATGAGGATATGATAAGCTATGACGGCGACATAAAGGTGTTTGAAATCAAGGATAAAGAAGCTTTTGGTCCTGATTATGAGGAAGCTCCCTGGTTGGCAAAGCGCGGAGACAAATATTATCTCGCATACGCTTCATTCTGTCCGGAAGCAACAGATTGGGCATGGGCAGACTCTCCTCTTGGACCATGGAAATATGGCGGCCAGATCATGCGCGCTTTCGAGCATGGCGGAATGGGCAACCATACCGGTATGTGCGAATATAAAGGACAGTGGTATTTCTTCTATATGGATGAAGGTCTTCCTGAAGCACATAGCCGTCGACGCACGGCAAGCGTAGTTCCATTCAATTTCAATGAGGATGGTTCGATCCCTTATATTCATCACGATAAGCGCGGTGTGCTGAAAAGTGTTGATCCTCTGAATCCGTATGTGAAGCAACAAGGCGAAACGATTGCATGGGAAGAGGGTGTAGGCATTGGCTACGACAATATTTATTGCGTTTATGTCAACAATGTAGATCCGGGTGATTGGATCAAGGTGAGGGAAGTCAATTTCGGTGAGGGAGCCAAGTCTTTCAATGCCCGAGTAAGAAAAGGGAAACCCGGATCAAAGATTGAAGTGCGTCTTGATGCTCCCAACGGAGAACTGCTCGGCGTAGTGGATTGTGCATCCGGCAATGATTGGAAAGAGACCGGTTGCAAGATCAAAAAGCGTGATGGTATCCACGATCTCTATTTCGTATTTGCCGGCGATGGCAATGATTTGATGGAGTTTGACAGCTGGCAATTCAATAGGTAATGACACACGGCCCGAGCGTCAGTGCTATTCTAAAGACGGATTGAGAAGCAGGTGAGGGGTCGGGTCTTTAATGAAAGACTTCCTCCGAGGTGAGTGACGATTCTTCGTGAGAGGCTGAGTCCTATTCCGGTCCCGGATGGACGTGTGGTGAAGAAAGGTGTGAATATGTGTTGTGCTGTCTCATCTGAGATAAGCTCTCCGTCGTTTGAAATGCGAATTTCTACAGATTCGTCAGCTTTCTCATCAGCTTCTATGGAAATGCCGGCAGGATCAGCCTCAATAGCATTTTTAATAATATTTATTAGCACTCGGCTCAAAAGAGCCTCATCGGTATAGACCATTAATTCTGGAGGAAAGCATGTAAGTTTGATACTTATGTGCTTTTCTTTTATATAGCTTTCAGCTATCCTTATGCTTGATTCCAAAAGTGGTTTAAGGTAGACGGCTCTCATCCTTGCCTCCGGCAATATGCTGAATTCTCTAAAATTCTTTACAAACTGCATCAGTGAGCGGCTGCTTGATGATATGGTGTCCAAGGCTTCTGTTATCTCACGGTCTGATGTCTTCCCACTCATGTTCTCTGCTATTGATTGAACAGGAGTAAGGGAGTTCATGATTTCATGTGTCAGCACACGGGTCAGTTTCTCCCAAGATTCTACCTCCACTGCCTGCATCTGGCGGCTGAGATCGGTAATTGTAAATAAGGTGAAGCTCTTCTCATTGACCGTCACATCACTCTTTTTGATAGCGGGCTCAGCATTATCTTGTACGGGAATCTGGCATACGTGAGTGAGTGCTTGCCTGTCGAGAAGGCGAAGGGCAGCTTCATTATGAAGCCTGATGTCTCCATTTGAATCTGCCAATGCCAAGCCAATATCCGTAAGATTTATCACGCGGGCTAAGAATGCCTCGTTTTGCTTTGATTTTAGTGTCAGGCGTTCAAGATGCTCTACTATTAGGTTGAGCATTTCGTTGGTTTCCCGCTCATCTTTGCTGACATTGACAGTGGGAAATTTATATGAGAAATCTTTGCTGAGTGTAGCCTGCATTACGTAGCGCATCCGTTTTCTCACTCGCGATATATTACTGAAAATCATATATCCGCATCCTAAAGAGCCGATGATCAGCAGTATCCATAGGTTTTGTGATGCTGCAAAGGCGTATCCGGCAGAGAAAGCCATCAGCAAAGAAAAGACAATCCACATGGCGGGAGGTATATTCCAATACCGTTTGCTCTCAGATGCCATATTTGCGCATTTTATTGTATAGTGTCTGGCGAGTAATGCCAAGATGACGTGCCACTTCCGACATGTTGCCGTTGTGAAGTTTGATAGCGTTTGTTATGGCCTTGCGCTCCATTGATTCCAATGTTGTAGATTGTTCCGCATTTGTGATATGGCTCTCATGAAGGTCGAAATCATGAAGACCAAGAGTGGTGCCATCAGACAATATCAGGGCTTTCTCTACGGTATGCTCAAGCTGGCGTATATTTCCCGGCCATGATTGAGAGCATAGTCTCTTCATGGCGTCTTCCGACACTTTTACTTCAGGTTTTGAATATATACCGGCATATTTCTTGACAAACATATTGACGAGTGCCGGAATATCTTCAGGCCTGTTTCGGAGTGGCGGCAGTTCGATGGTCACAGTATTGATGCGATAGAAGAGGTCTTGACGGAATTCACCTTCCGCTACCATTTGTGGGAGATTTCTGTTGGTAGCGCATATGAGGCGTATGTCAATGTCTCGAGGGGTATTGGTTCCAACCCGTATTATCTTTCTCTGTTGCAATGATGTGAGGAGTTTTGCTTGCAGATGGTAGGGAAGATTGCCGATCTCATCAAGAAAGAGGGTGCCACCATGTGCAGTTTCGAATTTTCCGGCTCTGTCGGCTTTTGCATCGGTGAAAGCCCCTTTGGCATGCCCATAAAGTTCACTCTCAAAAAGAGTTTCGATTACGGCCCCCATATCCACTATTTCAATAGGTCCGGATGATCTGTTGGATAGACGATGGATTTCCCTTGCCAGAAGATCTTTTCCTGTTCCGTTTTCTCCGGTTATCAGTATGTTGGCATCTGTCGGTGCAACTCTTTCCACAAGCATACGTACTCGTTGCATCTCCGGAGATTCCCCCCATAGCATCTGAGGACTCGAAGCCTTTTGTTGTGGTTTTTGCTTTCCACTCCCGAAGGCATTGAGAAGTGTGTCGGAAAGATTAGTGTTGTCAAATGGTTTCACAATGAAGTCAGTTGCCCCAATCTTCATTCCTTCTACGGCGAGTGCCACATCTGCATAAGCAGTAAAGAGCACGACTGCAGTTTCCGGAGCCAGACGTTTTATTTCTCTTAGCCAGAAAAGTCCTTCATTTCCTGTGTTGATGGAAGCCCGGAAATTCATATCAAGAAGCACTACTTGCGGTTTGTGCTTTTGAAGGAGTTGGGGGATACATGATGGATTAGACTCAGTTACAACCTCGTCGACCTTCGACCTCATCAGCATACGGACAGCAGAAAGCACGTCCTTATTATCATCAACTACGAGCAATGTTTTCATACTACAAAAGTAGTAATTTTTTTCTTAAATTGCAATAGAATTTATGGAAGGGAGGCTTCTTTGCCTCCCCATCGAAGAATTATATAATATTTTGTGGGGAGGCTGGGAAGCCTCCCTTCCATATTGTGCTAAAGCTGAGTCTTTTCCACGATCTTTCCATCGAAGAGGTTTATGATGCGATGTGTGTACGCTGCATCGTGTTGTGAGTGTGTAACCATTACGATCGTGGAGCCGTCACGGTTGAGCTCAGTGAGGAGTTCCATCACTTCCTTGCCGTTGACGGAATCAAGATTTCCGGTAGGTTCGTCTGCCAAGATAAGTTCAGGTCTTGTGACTACGGCACGTGCAATTGCTGCGCGTTGCTGCTGACCACCCGACAGTTGCTGAGGAAAATGCTTGGCTCGGTGCTCGATATTCATGCGTTTGAGAGCCTCTTTCACACGTTCCTTCCTCTCCTTTGCTCCAATCTTGAGATATTTGAGGGGGAGTTCTACGTTTTCTTCTATGTTGAGTTCATCAATAAGGTTGAAGTTCTGGAAAACGAATCCGATCTTTCCCTTTCGGAAAGCAGTACGGTCTTTTTCCTTGAGATCAGACACGTCCACTCCATTAAGCGTATATTTGCCATCAGTAGGATTATCGAGTAATCCGAGGATATTAAGGAGAGTAGATTTTCCGCATCCGGAAGGGCCCATGATTCCTACGAATTCTCCTTTGGTGATGTCGAGTGATATACCGCGAAGGGCTAATGTCTCCACTTCGTCAGTACGGAAGGTCTTGGTAAGGTTTTCTATCTGTATCATATGTTTAATGTATAATCGTTTAATCGTTTAATTGCTAAAACTATATTATTTGAGGGAGTTTATTGGGTTGGTGTTGGCTGCTTTATGGCATTGGCTTACTACAGAGATGAAGCATATTATGATAGCGAGTAGGGCAGATGCTGCATATATCCACCAGTAGACGCTTATACGGTAGTTGAACTGCGACAACCAGTCGTTCATTACATAGTAGATGATTGGAACAGATATGACAGCGGCTATCAAAACATAGAGCATGAATGTCCTGACCAGTTTAATGAGTATTTCCATACTGGAGCCTCCCATCACTTTATGAACAGCAATGTCTGCAGCTCGTTGACGGACATAGTAGGTACTCATTGCCATAAGTCCGAGCATAGAAATCATGATGGCTATCAAGGCAAAAATAGTCAGGATAATAGACAATTTCTTTTGGCTTTCAAAATCATCCTCAATTTGCTGGCGCATAAAGGGCATTTCAAAAGTTGCATCGGATGCTTCTTTTGAATATATTTTCTCATATACTTCCTTGACTTTTGCCAGTGCTTGCTGCTCGTCACCATTTATTTTAATCAGTACATTCCATGGAATAAAGTTTTCAAATGGCTTGTAAATCGCTATCCGTAAAGGATGCTGATCTGTCAATACATTTCCTATTTTCATATCTTCTAATATTCCAGCTATTGGAATCATTTCTTCACCATAATAAAAGTCTTCAGCATCTTCATTGAGTCCAAGTTCATTTAAGGCTTGCCGGTTGATATAGTTTTTTTGTGTTGAAGCTAAATGATTGTCATTTTTTAGTTTAATTCCAAGAATATCCATGAAGACAGAGTCACATATGAAGATTTGGAACGATAGAGTTTTCCCTTCGTAAGAAAATGTGTTGTTGTTTCCTCTGCTATGTGGCTCTCCACAAGAAAAACTAACTTTTTCCACGCATGTAAGCTTCATAAGCTCCTCTCTCAATAATAAGCCTATTTTGTTATCTTGACTATATTGATAGGGGATATTTATTATTCCTTCGAAATCATACCCTAAAGGAGCTTTCATAAGATGTTGAACTTGAAGATACATTGTGATAGCACATGCAATCATGACTATTGTAGAGACATTTTGAATTACAATAAAAATTTTTCCAAATATCATATTCGATTTTCTCCTAAAAGCACCCTTTACTGCCTCGATAGGTTTCATAGATGAAAGCAGAAGTGCAGGGATTATGCCGGATGTGACACTCATTATCAAGAGTGCGGAGATCAGGAAAGAAATAGTAGTGATGTTTAAGCATCCTACAATATCAAGTCGTGTCTTAAGCAAAACAGACGCATAAGGTTGCACAATGAAAGCAAGTGCAATACCCAGAATCATTGAAAAAGCGCATAGGATAGTGCTCTCCAAAATCATACGCCACATTATACCTAATCGAGACTCTCCAAGCAGCCGACGGGTTGCCATTTCTTTTGCTCTCTTTCCGGCAAGTGCAACAGTCAGATTGATATAATTCATTATGGCGAAGAGGAGTATGACTAAACCAACGCCAAACAGCAATCTGATCATCTTAATATTGCCGAAATTTATATGACCGGAACCCATATCTGAGAAGTATACTTCTCGGAAAGGATATACTTCAAGACGTATGTTATCTTCCGGGAGATTAAAAATCCAGAATACATTTTTTAATTCTTTTTCATAATCCATTTTCCTTTTGGTCAAATCGTGTCCCTCTTTTGCCAATAATATCATTTCTGCTCCGGATGCATTGCTTAAATGTTCATCCATCAGCGACCAGTTAGTGTCTTCTGTCTTCAAGAAATTCGCGATCATATCAACGGGTTTCTTGTCGTAGGTCATGAACGCCGTATTTTTCATAGGCTCCATAATTCCGGCAACCACTAATGGTTCTCTCCTTTTATTTAAGACTACGCTTTTACCCATTGGATCTTCGTCTCCCCAAACTTTTCGTGCATATTCCTGAGTAACGATAACATTTGAAGGATTGTCAAGTACAGTTTTAGGGTCTCCCTGGATTAATTTGAAATCGAAGATGTCATAGAATGTAGAATCAACGAAATAGAAATTAGTTTCAATTGATCTATCTTCATAATCAATCCATTTATCATATCTATAAATACCTGTTGACGATTCAATCTCTGGAAATTTGTTCTTGAGGACAATTTGTTCACGCCAATGTGCACCCAATGTTTTTTGTCCACGCATGTCAAATCCGAGATAATACATTCGGTCGGCTTTTGAATGTTGCTTGTCAATATGTGTTTCCTGCCAAGTATAACATCCAATCAGAACCACAAACATGATGCTTATCGCCAATCCGAACACATCGATCGCAGTATAAGCCTTGTTTCTACTTAAAAATTTAAAATAGGATTTCATATATATTTATTTTTGTTTCGGTTCTATCAATTTAATGATATAGTTATTTTTTAATCGTTGTTCGTTAATCGTTAATCGTTAATCGTTAATACTTTGGCTTCTCCGTAGGATTCGTAGCCGTTGGTTATCACTCGCTCTCCGGGCTCCAAGCCTTCAAGCACCTCATAGTATTCCGGATTCTGACGTCCAAGGCGAATATTGCGTCGATATGCTTTTTTCCCCGACGAGTCAACGACAAAAATCCATTTACCGCCGGTCGCTGAATAGAAGGTACCTTTGGGAATGACCACAGCATCTACCGGTTGTCCAAGCTGAAGACTTAGATAACAAGTTTGTCCGCTTCTAATATTATCAGGAGATTTATCCGTAAACACAAACTCAACCTTAAATTTCCCCTCCTTCACTTCCGGAAAAACCTTTCTAAGCCGCAAATTCATATTTTTGTCGTTGCGGGCAGATGTGGCAATCAGGTCCTTATGAACTCGATCAAGATAATGCTCGTCTATTTGTCCTGTCACCTTATAGTTGGTCAAGTCATTGATTTGTCCAATCTTTTGACCTGCACTGATGCTCTGCCCCAGTTCCACATCCAGTAGGCCCAGTTCACCATCAATAGGACTGACAACGTTCATCTGATCTTTTCGCTTGCGAATCAGCTGTATATTTCTCTGCATGTTGGCGAGATTGTCTTCCATTTGATCCACTTGTGCCAGCCGGTAGATGCTGTCTTGGTTGAGACGTTGATTGATCAGGGTCTGTCTTTTCAGAGCCAATTCATAATCCTCCTTGGCTTGAAGATAATCTTCCTTAGCTATCAGCTTATCATCAAAAAGCTTTTTCTTTTGTTGGTAAGCACGCAGTTTTCTTTGCACTTCCAAGTCGAGTTGCACCTGTTCTGTGCGGTTGTTGAGACGATCCTGCTCCATTGAAATCTGGGTGTTGCGCAAGATGTTTTGCTTTTCTGCAAGTTCAGCCTCCGCATTTAGAATCTGCAGGTCAAGATTGCTGTTGCTTAAGCGTAAGATCACATCGCCTTTGTGGACCTGCGAACCCTCTTCAACAACCTTCTCCATCACTATCCCCCCTTCCTCCGGACTGATCTGAACTGTACTGATAGGTTCAATCCTACCATCAACCCTAACATAATCATCAAATTTCTGTTGTTTTACATCTGAAATATTCAGACCGGTCCTTTCTACTTTATATGTTGAAGCAAGATCGCTCGTGGCGAGCCAAACGATAAGTGCAATAGCCAAAATCCCGCATCCTATATAGATCAAATATTTAGGTTTTATGCCTCTTATTCCTTTAGGCTTTTCAATTTTTACATCCATAATTTATTTCCTTTATAGTATTCCACGAGTTTATCTTTCAGTAAATAAAGCATCTGCTTTTGAAGCAGTTCCACTCTTGAAGAGTAATATGTGTTAGCGGAGAGCTGCAGATCAATTAGCGACATAAGTCCTTCCTCATATTTGCGTTTGTTCAGCCGATAAGCTTCAGAATCTGCATCTACCTTTGCTTTAAGCGATAATATTTCCATTGCATATCCATCGCGATCCATCACTGCGGATGCTATATCATCGTGCAATCGGCGTTGCTGCTCATTTAGTTGCTCCTTGGCCTGCCGGTATGCGTATTTGGCACGGTTTTTTCCGGAAATACGGCTGAGCCCTGAGAAGATAGGAATAGAAAGGGTTGCGGCAACGTATTCACCTCGGTTGTTGCGAAATTGCTCACCAAACATTGGAGTCGTATATTCCCCACTGAGATTTTTGAAATATGAAGTTGATATCCCGGCATTAAGGCTTAAAGTCGGCATCAAATACCCTTTGGCGATCTCGTAAGCATATTTGCTTGAAGTTGCCTGTATCTGAGCATCAAGTGTCTTGGGATTCGTATATATAGCATTGGCGTATATGCGTTCTGCGTCATCATCAGAATTTAGATGAGGGCTCAGATTGGATAAGGTGTCAAGTTCCAGGGTCTGTGAAGTGGGGAAGTTCATTGCCGATTTGAGCGTCAGCATTGCTTGGGCATAGAGGTTTTGCTGATGCACTAATGAATACTTGTCGCTTGCTACGGACGCTTCGGCTTCCACTACCTCTGGCCTCCCTTTTAGTCCCAATTTTTCTTGACTTTTTGTCAGCTTTAGCATTCCTTCGCTTTGTAGCAGTTTGTCTTCTGCTATTTTGATCGAATTGTGATAGTAGATTGCATCAGCGTAAGCCATCATTGTAGATATCGCGCTGTCGTCACGTTTCATCTCCACGGAGTTGAGCATCCGTTTCCTTTCATTTCTGGCTTGTCGGTATCGGTTTAGGGTTTGGCCTCCATCGAAGAGTGTAAGTGAAGCGTAGATGCCGTAGCCGTTGTTGAAAGTTGTGATGTCGTTGTAGGTGTTTGTTTCCGGATCGATATTACGACCCCAGCTGAATTGTCCGCCCACTTGAGCGGAAACGGATGGAAAGAAATCTGCAAGGGACTCGTTGCGAGTAGCATTGGCAGATGCCACATCCCATCGTGCTTGCACTACAGAGGAAGCATGCTCGGCAGCGTAGCTCATACACTGCTCCAAGCTCCACGTCTGCTGAGCAGTAGCCGTGATGGATAATGTAATTGAAATTGTAGTAATAATTTTTCTCATAACGCTACTAATACTCGCAATCGCCGTGCCAAAAACATAATTGATTGTTCGTTAATAGTTAAGCGTTGGCCATTTATTGGATGGTGTCAAAAAATCATACAATCCATAGTCAAAAAATCATACAATTCTACACTATGGCACTACATCGGGCCAGCTGTGTTTAGGATATCGGCGGCGAAGCTCCTTGCGGACCTCGAAATAGGTGTTTTGCCAGAACCCGGCCATGTCTTGGGTGAGCTGTACGGGCTTGAATCCGGGTGACAAGAGTTCCATCAATACCAATCGCTTTCCTTCATCGACGCGAGGTGTCTCTTTAAGTCCGAAGCAATCCTGAAGCCGAGCGCTGACAACCGGTGCTTCCGCACCACGCCTATACTGGATGCGTACATTGCGGCCCGAGGGCAATTTAATATGTGTAGGGACTATTTTATCAAGTGCTTGCTGTTGCTCATAGCTAAGCATACCAAGTATAACATTCCGCATTTCTATCTTGCGCAATTCCTGCACTGTCGATGCGCGTCCTATGTAAAGAGGTAGCCATTCTCTTACATTTGCAAGAATGGTTTCTGTAGCAACATCGGGTAAGTTGAGTTCAGGATGCCAAGATGCTGCGACGGCTATCCGGAGTTGCAGTGCTTCTACGTCTTCATTGAAATCAAACATCGTCAAACCCTCTTTCGGAGCTGCGCCAGCTATCGCTTCCGTAATTTGATTGCTTGCATTTCCCTGCAATGGTCGATTTGCCAAACATAGAAGTCCTAAACGCAACTCTTCACGTACTACAGCTTTACCCTCTTTGCTATTCCACATTGCACATTCCATCCATTTCCCTTGCGACATTACAAAGTCCTTGTCTACAGGAGCAGCTAAGAAAATGCGTGTGCCCATCGAAGCTACAGCAAGAAATTCATGACGTGCAAGATCGTCTGTCGGGTGTAGCGAGACGAGTTTACCTCCTTGAGCAAGCCGGTAATGACCATTGTTATCACGCATTGCTATTCTCTCAGGATAAGCTAAAGCCACAAGTCTACCGATTTCTTCAGGCATGGCATCCCTACAGTATTTTTGTGCTTTGACAAGCCGTAGGTACTGACTGGCAATACTATCGATTTTCTTCCATTGGAAGGGGATTTTGCCATTTCTGAATTGATGAAGCATTGAAATTCGAGTCGAGATATCTGCATCTGATTCATAAATCAGAGGGTCTTTTTCTTCCAATATTTCAGCAATATCGCATGCGAGCGCTTTCATCTCGCCTGCTTCAGTCAGCATATTAGCTATTCGAGGATGGCAAGGCAATTGAGCTATTCGTTCTCCGTTTTTTGTTAGTCTGCCGGCATTGTCAATAGCTTCAAGCATTCGAAGCAGACATTTGGCATTTTCCAAATGGCCTGCCGGGGGAGGTGTGATCCAAGGAAGGCGCATCGGATCAGTCTCGCCCCAAGCCACGATGGTAAGCATCATCGAGGAAAGGTCGGATGATTCAATCTCAGGTTGGCGGCTTGCCTTCATTCTGGATTCAGTAGCTTTAGTCCAAAGACGATAGCATATTCCGTCCATGAGGTGTCCTGCCCTGCCAGACCTTTGGGTGGCCATATCCATTGAGATTCTGGAAGTCGAAAGACGACTCAATCCCGTAGAAGGTTCAAACACCGGAATACGATACAGCCCCGAATCAATCACTACAGAAATTCCGTCGATTGTCAGGGAAGTCTCTGCAATAGGTGATGCCAGTACCACGCGGCGTTTTTCTCCTTCAATTGGTGCTAACACTCGCTGTTGCTGCTCAGGAGGAAGCATTCCATATAGGGTAAGGATCTCTATATTTTCTAATGAAGCGCCAAGTAGTTCGTGACATTTCAAGATTTCTGCTTGCCCTGGAAGAAAAGCCAAGATATTTCCATCATGTTGCCGTATAGCTTTCTTGACTGTGCTTGCCACCGCAGAAGCACAATCTTTGAAATCAAAATCCTCTCCGTGAATGATCTTCACGTCAAATCTCTTTCCTTGGCTTTGCAGATGCCGGGCATCCATCTTTTTGCATAATGACTCGGCATCAATGGTTGCCGACATCACAAGTATTTTGAGATCCGGACGGATTACATTTTGAATTTCTCGAGTAAGAGCGAGTGAAAGATCGGAAGAAAGACTCCTCTCATGAAACTCATCAAAAATCACTACAGACACTCCTTCAAGAGTTGGATCTTCTACAAGCATGCGTTCCAAGATTCCTTCTGTGATCACTTCTATTCGTGTGGAGGGTGAGACTCGGGATTCAAAACGAATTCTGTAACCTACAGAATCTCCAATTATTTCTCCTAACATAGAGGCCATTCTCTCTGCCACTTGTTTGGCTGCAATTCTTCTCGGCTCCAGCATCAATATTTTTCCTTCCGGAGTACTTTCTAAGAGAGAAAGAGGGAGTAGAGTTGATTTTCCGGCTCCCGGCGGAGCAGTCACAACAAGACGGGGATGCCTTGATAATGAAGTATTCACTTCATCGGCAATGTCTGATACGGGTAGATGTCTGAACCTCTCGTGTATTTTCATTAGTTTCTAATGGATCTGGATGAATGTTGGAACAGATGTTTTGCCGGATTTGCAGAGTATGGCTTGGATGGTCACTTCTCCAGTTGGAAGAGCAATGGGACCGGTGTATATGGATGAGCCGTAGAGGGATGGCCTTGTGCCATCAAGGGTATAATGTATTTCTGCATCGGGGTAGGGACTATTCATAAATATCTTGCCGTCTTTAATAAGGATGCCTGGTTGACGCAAATGCCATTCAGTATCATTCTTGCTTAGTCTGTCGAGCTCTTTCGTCCCAATAAGCATATTGAAGTCATTTTCAGTGTAAGTAGGAGTGCCATTCCATCCTCTTTCTGCAAGTCCAAGGCATTTCGGGAAAAGCAATCTATCCATATCTTGCCGGTTTCTGATTGTCTCTGCAAAGAGTTTGCCGGAAACACCAATCACTTTACCTTTCTCACTCCCATCAAGAGGACATATGGAATCCGGATAGCCTGCCAATGTTCGCAGTTCATCAGTGAAACCTCCCCAGAACAATCCCTTCTCCTCGGGATGAGGTGCATAAAGCATATCCATGTAGAAGAAATCGACATTGCTTATGATGACAGGATAACCAGCTTTTACACCCTTAACCGCGACATTGTCGGCTAAATCATGTGGAGAAACCCAACAGTCCATACCCCCGATAGTGGGAGCAACCAACGTATGGAATTCATCATCATAATCAGTGCAAATATCCTGCCATCCATAAAGTGGAATGCCGCGCTCTTTCATTATCGCAGATATCCGCTTTACGTATTCTCCCTGCAGCTCATGTCTTCCTTTCAGCCCGAGGTGTTCACTCAATTCGTTGGCACTCTTGGAACCATCCCATGCTCCTTCAGGCACCTCATCGCCTCCCAGATGAATACCCTGAAGTTTTACTCCGGCTTCCGCATACATTCCAGCAATCTCGTCTACCACTTTACTAATGAAACGGTAGGTGCCCGGTAATGATGGATTCATAAGATTGTCATGATAAAACTGAGCTGTGGAATATTGTGAAGTGTCACCGTCTTCGATCATTCTATAAGTTTCGTCGCCGGTATTTCTATATCTTGCCTCCATTGCTTTTATAGCAGCACGAGCATGTCCGGGAGATTCTATCTCTGGAATTACAGATATTCCTAACGAATCGCAATATTTAATGAAATCAATGAATTCCTGACGGGTAAAGAAACCATTGGCCGTAGGAATATTTTTATCAGGATCGCCGGTTCCTGCAAAAATATCGGGTAAAAATTCATGACTATCTAATGTATAGCCACGTCTTGAGCCAATGTCGGTAAGTTCAGGGAGTCCCGGGATCTCCAGTCTCCAACCTTCATCGTCTGTGATATGGAAGTGAAGGCGGTTGAAACGATAGTCTGCCATAAGTTCAGCTATGTGTTTCATTGTAGCAGGAGTCTGAAAATTGCGGGCTATGTCTATCATCAGTCCACGGTAGGGATAATCGGGCCAATCCTCAATCACTACGCATGGCAGAGTTTTCGAGTCTGACCCGAGAAGTCTGCGGTTAAGCATCCGTATTCCACATTTGATGGCATTCTCAGAAGCTCCCTCTATTAAAGCTTTGTCAGGGGTCAGTGTAATTCTATAAAATTCAGGATTTTCATTTTCAATAAGTGCTGTTTCTATTGGTGATCCTTCCAAGAATATACCCTCCTTTATATCTACTCTTTTAAATGATGGCACGATATCATATGGTCCTGGAATGCGGCCATTTGCAAGCCTTTCATTCAGTCTATAGATAGAATCTGCTGAGATAGTCCATTTCATCCATTCCGAATCCTTGATAGCAGCCTGGATCATCGATTGCTTGTCGTGCAGAGCGACGGGAATGAGCCGTCCTCCTTTAGTGACGGCATGAAATGACTCCGGACCTTCTGAAACGCTTCGAAGTGGCCACTCACTTTCCACATCTATGATAATGTCGTTCTTGTTTGTACCAAAGTGAGGGGATGTCAGGTAATAATATCCTGCATTTATTTTTACAATGGAATCTCCATCGGAAACGATTTTCAAAGGACGTGGAAGTTGGGCAAAGCAGAGTCTTTCAATTGAGTCAGCATGATTTACAATGAAGCGCTCGATACACCTCTCATCATCTGTGATAAGTTGCCAACTTATTGTTGGAAGTTCACTTGAAATAAGGATAGATTCTTGATCATATTCAGAAGTGGACTTGATTGCAGAAGAGGATATGAGAAAGGATGTGGCCGCCAATGCCATTGATAGTTTCAGTTTACGCTTCATTTTTGCTTCGTTAGAGTAGTTGATTTTGTTTTAAACAACTTCAATGGTTATAAATAACCATTGCATAATATGCAATAAAGTATTAACTTTGCAAAGTTAATAAAATAATGGTTATTCAAAAAATGAAGACTAAAAAATTTTTTGTGGCAATGTTTGCCTTATTGGCACATTGTGCTTATGGTCAGACACTTGAGAAGATGAACTGGTTTAATGAGCCGGAGAATTGGAATATCAATGGAGGTAAGCTTACGATGGCTGTTACTCCTAATAGTGATTACTGGCGCATCTCGCACTACGGATTCACCGTAGATGACGCGCCCTTCTATTATGCTGAATATGGTGGAGAATTCGAGGCAAAGGTGAAAATATCGGGCGACTATAAGGTGAGATTTGATCAGGCTGGTATGATGATCAGGCTTGACCATGAGAACTATATCAAGACAGGTATTGAATATGTAGATGGCAAATACAATCTCAGCACTGTTGTGACTCACACGACTTCTGACTGGAGTGTAATTGCTCTTGACCGTCCGGTAGATTTTATCTGGATTAAGGCAGTGCGCCGTCGGGATGCTGTTGAGATTTTCTATTCTTTCGACGACAAGGAATATCATATGATGCGCAATGCATGGGTTGAGGCCAATCATCCTGTGAAGGTTGGTATGTTTGCCGCCTGTCCTGATGGTAATGGCTTCAATGCGACATTCTCAGACTTTAAAGTCACTCATTTGCCTGATGCAGTAAGGACTGAATGGCTTAAGAATAATGCAGAATAACTCAAAGTATCTGAGATATTAGGAGAGGGACGCTCAAGCAGTGCGTCCCTCTCTCGATATATTATGAGTTGACGCACGACTCGTGCGTCCCTAAAAGTTAATTACATGAATCCTTTCTCTTTTAGAAGAGCGAGGAAGGTTTCGGAAACAGCAGTGTTGACGGATTCCGGATAGCGGATGTCTGTGAAGACTTGAGCGAGGGAATCCTTTTTATTTTCCTCAACGAATTGCTTGTTGGGCTCGAAGTCTTCTTTTGCTTTGAAAAGTTGGACGATTTCCTCTTTCGAATTATGTCGGTAAGTCTCCGAATGTCTGATGGCTTCGAGTGGCAGTCGCTCACACTGCATTTCGTCAGGATTTTCAGGATATCCAAGAGAGAGCGATGCCACGGGAACTACAAGATCGGGAAGATCAAGAAGCTCGGAGATTTGCTTGGCATTGTAGTTGACAGTGCCAAGATAGCAAGTTCCAAGTCCTTCTTTTTCCGCTATGGTGACTATCTGCTGGGAATATATCACAGCATCTGTGAGGGCCATTATGAAAGAATGGAAATTATTGTAGCCTGGTTTGGCTCCGCTTGCTTCGCACCATTTCGTAAACCGGTTGAAATCAGCACAAATTGTCAGAATCACATCAGCACCTGTGGATGCAGGCTGATTGAAATGCTCTTTGGCAAGACGCTCAAGTTTGTCAGGCTCTCTTGTCACGATAACGCTATAAAGTTGCATATTTCCACATGTTGGGGCTCGCATAGCCCTTTCGAGAATGTTATCTAAAAGTTCTTCAGGAATATGCTGCTTCTTATAGTTTCTTACAGTTTTCCTATTTGCAAAATATTCTTTTTCCATAATTAAGTTTATATAGTTCAACTTTCAAAAGGAAAGTTGAAGGTTATGCTGTTATAGGGTTATGAGGCATCATTACTATGAAAGCATGTCTTCTATAAGTGCAAGATCGCTTTTGACTTCTCCTTGAAGAAGATATTCGTCTTTTCTGGCTTTGAAGGCTTCATAGAGTTCTTGTGCCTTTGTTTTATCTTTATCAAGATATAAGGCGATAGCCACGAGCAGACGTTCTTTTGATGACATCATCTTTCGATACATGTCGATGTATTTACGCAGATCTTTGTCAAGCAGTTGAGCTGCTTCCTCAGTCTTTCCGATTCTCAAATATAGGAATGCAAGTTCACATGCTATTTCCTTTACATAAAGAGGCATTATTTCATCTTTATGGGAGTAAAGAGCCTCGATTTCGGCTAATGCGTCATCGTATTCCAAGCGGTCAATAAGGCGAGATGAGTGCATCAGAGGAATAGAAACTTCAAGAGCATTTTTATAATTGATGTCTTTTGGGGTAGAGAAAAGTTCATCCGGCATATCCTTAGGTCGAACTCCATTCTGGATAAGAGCGTTGGCACGAAGTTGATTTACTATTCCTTGCTTGCTCAGAAGACTTTTCTTAAGTAGCTTCATATTGTAGCCATCGTTGCCAACACCTCCTGCTTGCATGGGGATTCCATTGAGGAGAAGCATTATGAAATCTGTCATTGCAAATATGGCAAGGGCTTCTGCTACAAAAGGATTGAGGTGCAGGAAAAAGAAGGGTAGTACTAATATGAGAAGAATTAGGTTGGCAAGTATTCCACCAAAATTATACCATCCTGTAGGAATCTTTTCAAGAGGTAATTCGGGAGGCGTCAGAAGACACTGACCTCCTGTTCCGGCAATTGCGAATTTCTTGATACGGAATTTTCCGTCCTCTTTAAGGAATGTAAAATTGAAAATACGGAAACTTACAAATTTATAGCCACTTAATAGTCCACATATCAGATGACCTAATTCATGTATAGGGATTATGATGGCCAGTGACACTGCAAGTGATGCGATGGCAACAAGAAAAACGGCAAGACCTTCTGAAAAATCGATATTATAATACTTTTGAAGATATTCCGTCCAAGTCGTGTCAGTA
Organism: uncultured Sangeribacter sp.; assembly: GCA_964396365.1. Classification (GTDB taxonomy): domain Bacteria; phylum Bacteroidota; class Bacteroidia; order Bacteroidales; family Muribaculaceae; genus Lepagella. The sequence goes on from CAYNEZ010000001.1 coordinate 40,619, forward strand.
AATAAGACCACGATCAGTCCGCCGACCAATAATCCAATAAGTCCTCCAAGAATCAGACCACCAATTAGCTTTAAAACTGTCTTCATTACTCAAATTTTATGTTAGGCAATGCAAAATTACAAAAAATATTTATTAATTTTGCATATCAACTAAAATTTAAATATGATGAAACGCAGAGTGACATTAAGCACATATTGTATAATATTGACTATATTGACAATTGGTCTGTTGATTGCTATAATGATATGGGAACTTAAGATAGGTAATGATATCATTTCATATTTGACAGGAGGATTGTTGGTCATTCTATGTGTATTGGCTCTATTCTTCACTCCAATGTCAGTCTCTGTAGAGGATGGATGCTTGAATATGAATACTTTTCTGCGTTCTAAATCCATACCGCTAAGAGATATCGCGTCAGTGACCCTTTGTCCTCCTACGATGGCAGAAAAGCGAATATTTGGCAGTGGTGGATGGTTTGGATATTGGGGATGGTTTTCCGAACCAACTATCGGAAAATATATGGCTTATTATGGAAAGGCCTCAGACTGCTTTCTCGTGCGTTTAAAAAGTGGAAAACTCTATCTTCTTGGATGCGTCGATCCTCAATCGATGGTGGAGTATATAGAGCAAAATTTGAAGGCTTAATTAGTGTTAGGTTGGCAATAAGGTTATGAAGAATCGTATTATCATTTTGCTTATAACGGCATTCTTGGCTCATATTTTTCAAGTTGGAGTTCATTCTCAGATAATAAAGAAAGCCGGTGAGCTCCTTTTGTCGTCTTCGGCGTCGGAAAAAACGGATACCTCAAAAAATCATGGGAATCAACTGATGTCGCAAGATGATCAGGAGAAGTCAGATTCAATTAAGGTAATTGAACTTATGCTTCAGCTTGAGGAGATGAAGCTCAATGAGATAGTGCTTAAGTCAAAGCTTGAAGAAAATACTCAGAATCAAGTGCAAGACTCATTGAAAAGAGCAGCTCAAATTCACCGCATTGATTCGCTGCGCGCTGTCACCCCAGGCGTACCGGTCGTAGTGGAAGAAGATACACTTTTCAAAATATATGCGGCAAGAGGTGGCCATTCAGCCGTAGATCGAGCTGAGACGACAACTGAAACCATTCTCAAAATAGGGAAAGGGGGAAGTCTGCGTCGAGATTCTGTCTATTTGCTTGACAATGATACCTATATTGATATCATGTATGGCGATAAGGTTATAATTAGTGTGACCGAAAATGATGCATTGTGGCATTCTACCACTCCATTGGTTCTTGCCGAAACATGGATGCCAATTATTGACGACAAGATAACTCTATTGAAAGCTGAAAATAGTTTTTGGCAAATATTGAAAAGGTCGGCACTCTTCATACTTGTCATAGTATTTCAATATCTGATTTTCAAACTTATCAACTTCCTTTTCAGAAAACTCAAAAGAGAGATAATTTGGCTAAAGGTGCATAAGCTTAAGCCACTTGTGATCCGAGACTATGAACTTTTGAATACTAATTATCTATGTAGGATATTATTGGTATTATGTAGATTCTTGCGCTATGTGGTCCTTCTCTTTTTCTTAATAATTACTGTTCCCATTCTTTTTTCAATTTTCCCACAGACAGAAAGTCTGGCGATGAAGATATTTTACTATATTATTGATCCGATAAAGATGGTGATCAAGGCAATAGTGGAATATATTCCTAATCTGTTCATAATTGCCATCATTTGGTATTGCGTCAGATATATAGTAAAGGGGTTAAGATACATATCCGAAGAGATAAAGAATGAGAAACTGAAAATTTCAGGTTTTTATTCAGACTGGGCAGAACCAACGTTCAATATCATCAGATTCTTGCTGTATGCGTTTATGATCGCCATGATATATCCATATCTGCCAGGCTCTGAGTCGGGGGTTTTTCAAGGCATTTCAGTGTTTGTAGGTCTTATAGTATCATTGGGTTCAAGTTCAGTAATCTCAAATTTCATTGCTGGTTTTGTAATCACATATATGCGTCCATTCAAGTCCGGAGATTTCATTAAGGTTAATGAAACGGTGGGGAATGTGGTGGAGAAGTCTCCTTTCATAACGCGTATACGCACAATAAAAAATGAAATTGTGACTATCCCAAATTCATTTATAACTACTTCGAATACTGTCAATTATTCCTCTTCAGCCCGCCAATATGGACTAATTATCCATACCATGCTGACGATGGGGTACGATGTGCCGTGGCGTAAGGTTCACCAATTGCTTATTGATGCAGCATTGAAGACTGATGGAGTACTTGAACATCCGGCTCCCTTTGTGCTTGAGACAGAGCTGAACGACAACTATATGTGCTATCAGATAAATGCTTACATAAAGGATGCAGATGATATGCCATTCATAATGTCTGATCTTCTGCAGAATATTCAGGATTATTTCAACGAAGCCGGAATCGAATTGTTTGCTCCGCATCATTTCACCACAAAGTCACGCTGTGAAGTGGCTCCTGTAAAAGTGGATATCTCCACTTTGAATGCTCATTAAATGTGTTCATTAATCCGGAACGAGTCAACGTCAGTCGACATGCCGCTCTGCATGATAGGAAGAGCGCACCATCGGAGCTGACTCCATATGTCGGAATCCTCTGCGAAGACCTTCCTTGCGGTATTGCTCAAAAATGTCCGGATGAATATAGTCCTGCACAGGGTAATGTTTGGCAGTAGGTTGCAGATATTGGCCTATTGTCATCACTTCACATCCCGCTTCCAAGAGGTCGTCCATCGTCTGTAAAATTTCTTCCGGGGTCTCACCAAGACCGAGCATTATTCCGCTTTTTGAGCGGATTCCACTTTTGGCTATCTTGCGAATGACATTCAATGAAGTGTCGTAGGTGGCATGGCATCGCACTTCCGGAGTGAGTCGCCTTACGGTCTCAAGGTTGTGCGAGATTACATCAGGTTTCTCGTCAATAACCATCTTTATCAACTCTTCCTTTCCTTGGAAATCCGGAATTAACACCTCCATAGTCACTTCCGGACATTCTTTTTTAAGAGTCCGTATCATCTTCGCCCAGTGCTCCGCACCCAAATCCGGAAGATCATCCCTGTCGACTGAAGTAATGACAATGTGTTTCAAATTTAAGGATTTCACAGACTCCACTATATCTTGAATTTCTTTTTTATCAAGAGGAAGAGGACGTCCGGTTGCCACGTTGCAGAATTTACAACTCCGGGTACATACATTCCCACCAATCATGAAAGTTGCGGTTCCGTTGCCCCAACATTCTCCACGATTAGGACACATGCCGCTTGAGCAAATGGTATGCAGATGCTTTTCATTGAGAAGTCCTACTACCTGACTTGTCTTGAATCCTTTAGGAAGCTTAATTTTAAGCCATTCCGGTTTTCTTCTGAAGTCTGCCATTATTCATCTTGTGTTTTTTCCGGGACTACCGGTGTTTCTTCCTTCTGGGTTGTTTCCGTCTCTTGCGTAGAAGATTCATTCGCTGGAGTAGTAACGGGTGCTTCTTCTGTAGTTACATTTTTCTCAGAAGTATTTTTTTCTTTCTCTGTTTTTTTAACAGTTGGTTTTGAATCAGAATAGGATGCAGCAGGAATTCCTCCTGACTGAGTCAGCATTTTCTTAACTTTTGACGCGCTTCCGCTGCTGTAGGCGTTGAAGACATTGAAACATACGGCAATATCTGTGATTCCGTTCTTTTTAACATAATCTTTCAGATTATGGGTGAAGTATCGGAAGTCGATGACATGCACTTCATTAAAGCTGTAGAACAAATTTCCCGGAACAGCATTGCCATAAGAATCTTTTATAATAAGAACTTTTCGGTTGCCCGGAGTCGAAGTCTTCACTTTGACATATGCCTGGTCTGTCCCGATGAATGTCAGATAGGCATTACCGCTTCCGTCTTTGAATTTTTTGAAGAAAGCTGATTTATAAGGTTTAGATTCCCTGACGATCTTGAAGTTTTTGTTGAGAGTGTAAGATACAAATTCGGCATCATATCCAACCTGATTAGGTGTGTAATATACGAAGTCCTCCGGTGCATTCTTCACGGAGATATCTTTTGAATAGCCATACATAGACCCAACGAATTTTTTTACTTCATGACGGTCGTAGGCATCAAGACCTCTGAAGGGAACTCCTGCCGTTTCGGCAAGACGCTTGGCTGCATAATATCCTCCGAGTCCGGCCCAATGATGGTCTGTACGTAGATAGATGTCCTCTTTCTTATGTTTCAAGAGTTCGTCATATACATCTACAAATTTTACTTTTGGAGATAGGCGGTCTCTTACGCTATAGATGAATGGTTTTTGTGGATTACTTGCTTTTGAGGCCTTTTCAGGAAGATAATATTCAGTGGCTAAAGGGGCAATCATTGCATAGACATTGCTGTTGGGAAACTCATTGGCGAGTGTATTCAAAAGATCGACATAACCACCACCACCTTTTGAGGTTCCTCCAAATGCCATCAGTGCCCTTACTTTATCACCTTTGCCTACAATAATAGTGCCGGAACTTGCGAGTTTAGCCTTTCCATCGTTGATATCCTCTTCATCATCGCTGTCAGAAGGGGTCTCGCCGTTGTAAGTGTTTTCAGAATCGTTTTCGGAGCTGTCTGCATTTTCTTTTGTGGTTTCCTTGTTTTTGTCATCCGATACAGATCCTTCGTTATTGGCAGTTTCGGCGGGGCGGAAAGAAACAGTCTCTTCATCAGATCGGAAATCTCCCTTCATCGCCCCACGTATTTTCATGCTCATTGTCATCAGTTCATCACGATATGGTTCGGTATCACTAAACCATGTAGAAACGTCGGAAGTGAATTTTCCCGGATCTTTCTTTATTTTTTCAAAATCAGAAATATCGGGAAGTTCCGCAAGATCCCGTTTTTCGAGTTCTGAATAAGCAGTTCTTGGAAAAAACACAAACACGCCTGTAAGTATGGAAAAGAATATTCCCACAGTAACTATATACATTACAGATGCGCCATGCTTTCCTTTCCCATTTGGGATGTCATGTTCTGTCTGATTGTCCATCGTTGTTTTAGAATCTTGTGTAAATGAATGCATTGTTAGTAGCTCCTACAAGAAGGGCCACGCAGCATATCAGGATTGTTACGGATATAATAGCGTGGCAGAATTGCACCGTATAGTTCCCGGCGTATGGAATACGCATAGCCATTTTATAGCCCACTTTCTCCACTTGTTTCCTTACGGGGAGACAGAGAATCAGAGCAGCTACCCAAAGCCATAGATTGTCAATGAGAACCGTCTCGACATGCATTGGGAGTCCTTGAGGTTCATTCTGGCCAAAGAATGCCGAGAAGAATTGTGTCATTCTTCCGAAATCGTCGAAATAGAATATTCCCCAACCTACGAGAATAAGGAAAATGCTGTAGATATAAAGACCTATCTTAGGCATCCACTTCCATTTAAGTAGAGTATACTTCTCGATCATTATGATGAGTCCGAAATATACGCCCCATATGATAAAGTTCCAGCTTGCTCCGTGCCACATTCCTGTCAAAAACCACACAGTCATAATATTGAGTGCCTGATGACGTCGGTTGCCTCCCATAGGGATGTAAACATAGTCGCGGAAAAATGATCCAAGGCTCATGTGCCAGCGTCGCCAGAAATCGGTCATCGATGTGCAAGTGTAGGGATGGTTGAAGTTTTCCGGAAAATGGAAGCCGACACATCGCCCTATGCCTATTGCCATATCGGAGTAGCCTGAGAAGTCGAAATATATCTGGATGGAGAAAGCGAGAATCCCAACCCAAGCAGCCGCAGCCGACATATTTTCGAGGTTACCCCCGAGCAATGAGGTTGCTATTTCTCCCATTATATTGGCAATTATCACTTTTTTACCTAATCCTATTATAAAACGGTAGACACCATCAGCAACATCATCAGCCGTAGCACGCCTGTGTCCGATTTCTTCTGCCACTGTTCCATAACGTACGATTGGGCCAGCAATGAGCTGAGGGAACATAGAAATGTAAAGAAGGAGATCGAAATAATTTCTCTGAGGCTTGGAGTCCTCACGATAGACATCAACTAAATAAGAGATGGATTGGAAAATATAGAAGCTGATACCTATTGGAAGGGCAATCTGCGGGTCGGGCACATCAAAACCTATACTCCTGATTATACCTGAAAAGAAACCAAGGTATTTGAAGCTGCCGAGGGCAGCCAAGTCAGCCGCAACACCGATAATCAGCCATGCTTTTCCTATGGCATTGTGCTTTTTATAAAGAAGTATTCCACAGAAATAATTGACAACCACTACAGCAAGCATAAGAAAGACATAAATAGGTTCTCCCCATGCATAAAACAAAATTGAGAAAATTGTCAATATTATATTGCGGAAGAGCATCGGACGTTTCAGTCTGCGTTCCTTGTTGTCGGCATGGTGGATTCGGGCTTTGTCGATCCAACCGAAAAGGATATACAACAATCCGAAAAGCGGAATGAAGCAGAATATGAAGAAAAGATCAGAAAATACCATGTTCTTTTGTGTTGTCAGTTATCAGTTGTCAGTTATCAGTTATCAGTTATCAGTTGTGAGTTGTCTGTTGTCAGATTTTTAGTTTCTGTTTTCTGATGGGAGAGTGGAATTAGTGATTCGAGGATGTAGTTGCCGAGTATGCGGGCACCTTCGGGATTGGTATGCACTCCATCGTAGGTGTATTTAGGAGATTTTGCCTCTTGTTCATGATTTATTGCTGTTTCTTTGTCTGGTCTTATTACTAAGCATCCTTTTTGAGAAGCTGTCTTTTCTATAATTTCTGATACTTTGAAGATGGTTTGAGGATCCGTTTTTGACATCTGCAGAGGTGTGACAAATAGGAGAGTGGCATTCGGAAAGTTTGTCTGAAGAATGTCACATACCAGGCGAATGCTTCCTTCAAGTGTGGTTACAGTAGACGGATCGGTAAGTATTGTATATTTTTCGGTTGAGTTGTCTTGGTCGTATATACCCGGTCGTTTGTTGGCAAACCATGCGTCGTTGGCTCCGGCGAAAAGAATTATTATATCGGGATACACGGCATTCTCGAGCAGCCTAAATGCTTGATTGTAGACAACATTGTTGTCATGAAGGATTTCTGAATAAAATGATGTATTAAGCTGAGTGGATTTTGTGTTTGTCCAAGTGGCTCCGCTTCTCGCATACACGTCAATCTTATCAGCAATTCCGCTCTGTTTAAGAATATGGCTCCAGCCGGTTGGGTTTTGACAAGAATCTCCCCCTATCCAAGTCATTGAGTCGCCTAAAAGTGCAATTCTCGGAAGCTTGGTAGGAGAGGGGACAGTATCGGCATATGCACACAATATCCCATACAGTATCAAGAATACTGCCGGTAGGATTTTATATATGTTGCATTTATATGGTATACAATGATTAAACATTGCCGTGATGCCAAATTGTAGTAATACCTTAAGCTTGATTTACCATCTTGCCTAAACAAGCGTACAAAGTTACTCCTAATTTCTGAAATGACAAAATAAGAAGGCGAAAAAATTTAAAAAAATCAGAGTAAAGATTCAAAAAAATTTATTTTCTAAAGGCAGAATTATAGAATATGCAATACAGGGGATATTGAATAAAATGCACGAGACAATATTTATTATAGACGATTGAATATACCGGAATCCTTGTCAGTATTGGTAATCTTTTGTTTAGGCTCTTTTGATTGTTTGCCGAATGGCATGTTATAGATGAAGTTTACATACACCATATTGGCATTGTTCTTGATTCTCTCAATGCTGGATGTGGAAATAACATCTGTTCCAAATGTTTTCTGTGTCTGTTTCCAAGAGTCATAGAACGGATAGCGTATGCCTATACCGACAGTCATAGTCTTTATCGGTCGGTATGAAACCTCAACTTTTGCCATGCTGGGGCGCGTTGTGAGCATCTGTCCTGATAGCATTTCAGTTTCTGTCTGATAGAATATCTCTGCCGACCATTTTTTATAGTTGAGATATACCGAAGGTGCTATTGTATAGCCGGTATGATTCCATTCCTGACCCATATAGCTGTTTCGGGTGTACATTACTTCCGAATACAATCGCAGGCGTAGGAGGTTGTTTGCTAATGGCAACCATTGCATGAACAGGCTTGCCTTGTAATATTGCATCCATTTAAGATTGCCGATCGTCTCATTTATTGTTCCATCTGAGACGTTGAAAACCGGGGCTATCTGACCATTTCCATATGTATAAGACACTTCCGGATTGATTATAAACTTTTTGAAGCCTTTGAAATAAGAAAGACTTATGGCATGTGTGTTTTGTGGTTTCAGATTTGGATTACCCGCATACAGATAATCAATATCTTTATAATATGGATTAAATGTCAGTTGGGATATGGTGGGGTTAAGTGTATTGACCTCATAGTTCAATGTCAGTTCCGATGAGTCGTCAATGAAATATGTCATGTCGAGTTGCGGACGGAAATAGTAGTAATCATGGCTCTTGCCATTCAGATCTTTGAAATAGTTGCCGTTCAGTCCGAGGCTCAAAGAATAATTCCAATTTTGTCCAAGCATACCGTTCAATCCGGCGTATGTATAAAACTCGTTTGTAGTGGTCGAAGCATCCGAATATTTCTGTGAAGCAGTATTGTATGCATATCTTACACCCACAAGAAACTTCGTTATAGGTCTGATTGTAAAGCCATACCATCCTTCTCCTATGATAGAATACTTATCTGTCTCGATGTCAGTTTTTGTGGAGAATCCATCATCAATTGCGCTTTCGGCATAATCGTAATTGTATGATGAATTATAGTATGTGCCAACGGCATTGAATGTCAACTCATGACGGCCAAACACTTTATTGAAATATAAATCAAGCGAGGGATTAAGATATTTGTCCTTATCGTGGCTTGACGCAATGCCTTCAACATTCGCTCCCAAATGGCTCATAACCAAATCCTGTACAGATGAACGTCTGCGGTTCAAAGCACCGAGAGAGAGCTTGGCATTGAACACATAATCATCCATCTTCACATTGGAGTATGATAGTTCCGCCATGTGCTGCTCATAAGCATACGGACTCTTGCGTCCTGCTCTCGTTTTGGAATAGATGCCATCTTCCAATGGATAGGAAATCTCTTCATCCAGACGGCGGTCATTATAATTGCGGTAGTTGATATTATACATGACACCCAAAGTAGAGCGTCCCCAATTATATTTCAGACTTGCCACATCGTTTCCGAATCCGGTAGTAACAGCATTGAGCGTATTCAGCATCATAGAACCGCCGGTCTGTTTCTTAGTGACCACGTTAATCACTGCTCCCAATCCCATATTTGAATACTGGATTGGAGGTTGTGAATAATACTGTATCTTTGAGATGTTGTCGCTTGGAATGGAGGCAAGGTCAACTGATGACGAGGGAACGCCGTTAATCAGTATCTTCACTCCTTTGCCATCGCTGGAACTGACAGTCAAGTCGGAAACCAAAATCTTGGGCAAAGTCTGTATTGCCTGAATAGCCGTAGGGAATTGCTGCTTTTCAGAATGAGATAGGATATAATCCTTATGGTCGGAGAAACGATTAACCATTTCAGCAGTGACCACCACTTCAACAAGTGTGGAGGATAAGGAATCTGTCTTGACTTCCTGCTGAGCGTGTGCCAATAAGGGCAATAATAATGCGAGGGTGAAAAGTACCTTTTTCATGCTTTTGCGAATTTTCTTGCAAAGCAAGTGAAAAATCCGCAATCAAGCCCTAAAATTTGTCTGACATTTGTCTGACATTTTCTGACAATGCAGTATTTCAATTACTTATACATAGAAGATATGACTCTCCAAGATTATTTTCTGATTATCTGACCAGAATCACAGTGCATGGATCGATGTGAAAATTTTGTTATCTTTGGAGCTGATTCAGCCAGCTGGAACGAACGCAACTCCTTCTGCAACTATGGCAGTCCAAAATATCCTATAAAGTCTATTTCATATTTATTGTTTAAAACCAGTCCACATCCTATACCCCATGATATGTTGAAATCGTAGAGACATCATTGGACTTCAATATTTTCCAATTGCCCGGCATGTTTAGATTCAATTGGGGCATGATGGCCCATGAGATTCGGTGATATGTAGACATCGCATCGGGCTCATCAGCTTTCATCAAGGAAGAAGAACCCACGAGTATAGCTATCAAAAGGAGGCGAAAATAATTAGTAATAGATATCATAATAAATTTGCCACGTTGTCGCTTAATTTACTTTTCGATTGACAGTATATATCTTATTCTCTGAAGTAGACGGCTAAAAGTATAAGTAAACTTAGCGATAGTCAGTTTCTAAATAATCATATGTTTTTTTTATTTCAATAGACTTCATATTTTTCGGAAGATTGATGCCGGTTTGAGCGGCTGTAAACTCATATTGTCCGGAGTCATCCTGAGCTCTTAATATAAGGCCCGGGAGTCCGTTTAGCTTCCATGGACCATCCGAAATCGGCAATTCTGGTGTAAATAAGATAGTCCAATGACGACCATGGTAATTGCATTCAGCCATAAGGCATTCGTAGTCAAGAATCGTTTCTGTCGAATCCTTCACTTCCCAGATAATTTCTCCAAATGGTTCATTGTAGTAATAACGATCTTCTCCTGCTACCGTATCATATACCGTCATTACATTGTTATTTCTATCTTTCTCAACATACATCTTTTCCCATCTCGTTGGGGGTATTTCGTCCTTACTCCATATCCGGCTATTGATATAAGCATCAAAAGCCGCCTTCTTCTCAGGCGTGTTGTACGCAGAATCAATCCTGTTTGTGTCGGGATTATAGAATTTTGACTGAGTTGTTGAGGATGTCAGAATCATAGGGCGATGAGTCTCAACGCCTCTGACTGTATAGAAATGGTAGTCATATTCTACCTTTACAGCTTGTTGTGCGTATAGGCAAACATAAGAAAAGAGGAAACAGGTTATAACAAATATTTTTTTCATATGAATAAAACTTGTCTTCTACATATATTAGAATAATACTGATTTATAGATTGACATTGATAGTCATTTATTATCGTAAAGAGATTGTAATAGCAGTTTCAGTGTATCGTCCGCTACGTTCGAGTGAGGTTCTATCATGTTCTTTCGGATCCTACGATTATTTTAGGGTTGATTTCTTTGAGTTGGGCGATGAATCTATCATAAATTATTTTACTCATTTCATTTTTTGAATTATAAAGTCCATGATATTCAGCACTCCAAATTACTCAAACACTTACTTTAACATTTGTTTAATGCTTCTGATTCCGTCCCAAAGTATTAACCCAGCCCAAATGATTGCCACTATCAGACCAGTAGTTACATACAACCAATAAAGAAACAATAGTCGGCTGATGGATTCGATGATTAAACGAGGTTTTATTGGCATTTCCCTTACCTCTTTCTTAGAAAAGAACATTACGGTTGCCCACGCCAACAAACTGAATAAGACGAGTGCTCCAATAATGATTGAAATAATAGCAATGAGGTTCCATTTGCCATAATATTCATTTGAAAGATTCATTGATATCAAACAACAGATTATCATAAGCATTGAGACCTCGCTTACAGTGCTGTTAAATATATTTCTTATCTGATTTTTCATTTTTGTTTGAATGATTCGAATGATACGAATTAAGTTATTTGGTTCTTCTCAAATTTAGTTGAAAATTATTTTCAGTAGAGAGACCTCGAAAAAGTTAGGAGAAGGACGCGCGGGGACGCGCCCGGAGGTCGCTAACTACTTTGGATATGTACTGAATAGTCGGATATGAGAGATTCTTCAACTAAATTTGAGAAGAACTAGTTATTTCGAGATAAAGAGTTCCCTTTCCAGAGCTTGAAGGTCTTCGGGATGAAGGCGATACTTTTTCCCTGTTTTTGTTAAGATGTTCAAAGTATTGTATAATTCAGTTTTTGTTTCTATTCTGACTATATCGGTCAATTTGACCTTGACTCTTTCGGGATTATTCTCCTTTGTGAAACTTATTATTCCGTTCTTGACAAGCATGCTCCTTGGAATCATAAAAATCACGAACAATATAACAGCGACACACGAACTCGGGATCATTATATCTCATATAACTGCGAAGTCTCTGAAATATAATACAATCATAATGCCAACAAAAAAGCCTTTGATCGCTTTGAGTGCCTTCACTGCAATGTAGCTGAGAGCCGGAAAGAGTGGTGTTTAAGTTTTATTTCTGAGTGACTCCGTGCATATTCACCAGAATACGGTTTTTACCGTCATAAAGCGTACGCATGAAATCATTGAATTCTTCAAGAGTTAGATTCTCGATAGCCTCACGATGTTTTGTGATAAGGTCAATACCGAGCATTTTATATAGTCGTATGTTGTTATGCCAGTAAGAGTTGGTGCGGATAGCGTTTTCATACTGCGACAGCATCGCATTTTTCATACGGTTGAATTGCTCAGGTGTTGCTCCATCTTTCAACAGATTGACAAACAATTCATCGGCGAGATGCAACATCTGTGCTGACTGTTCGCTATTGGTCTGGAGGAAGTAAACAAGATTCCATCTGCCCGTACTTATATTATATGTTGAACCAACCTGAGGACTATATACGCCGCCCTCTTTCTCACGAAGAATATCATGGTAAAGTA
>CAYNEZ010000002.1:0-46320 GCA_964396365.1 uncultured Sangeribacter sp.
ATACATCATCAAATGTAAATCCATCCAATGCTATTTTTTCATCGGTAAAACTCATGATATGTAATTGTTTAATCGTTTAAATGTTTAATCGTTTAAGTGTTTAATCGTTTAGATTCATGTTGATGATAACTGTAATTTTTCAATTGACTTTATCATTAGACTAAACGGTTAAACAATTAAACAATTAAACAAAATTAGAATTTTTTGAGTGCTTCGGAGATCATGATTGTCTGGGAGCGGTCGGGGCCTACGGAGATAATACCTACTTTTGTCTTTGTAAGTTCTTCGATCTTCTTTACATAAGCCTTGGCAGCTTCGGGAAGTTCATCGTAGCTCTTGCAACCGGTAATGTCTTCTTTCCAACCTTCCATCTCAATGTAGATAGGTTTGCACTGAGCGAGTTTGTGGATAGTGGATGGAGGAGCCATCACTTCTTTGCCGTCGAGTTCGTAGCCTACGCAGATCTTAACCTTGTCGAGACCTGAAAGGACATCGAAAAGCATGAGTGCCCAGTAGTCTATGCCAGCAAGGCGGGCGGTGTAACGAGCCACTACAGCATCAAACCATCCTATGCGGCGAGGACGACCAGTCACGGTGCCATATTCGTGGCCACGTTCGCGGATTTCATGAGCAGTTTCATCGAATAATTCTGTCGGGAATGGCCCTTCGCCAACGCGAGTGCAATATGCCTTTGCAACGCCCACTACATTCTCAATCCATTTCGGAGCGATACCTGCTCCCTGAGAGATGCTGGCAGCAGATGGACAGGAAGATGTCACGTAAGGATATGTGCCATGGTCAATGCAGAGCATCATACCCTGGGCCCCTTCGAAAAGTATCTTTGCGTCGCTATGTATAGCGTCGTCGATGAGAAGGCTTGTGTCGCAGATACGAGGACCGAGTATTTTTGCTATCTCCATATACTGGTCATATACCTGCTGATAGTCGAGAGGTTCAAGGCCATACATCTTCAGCTCCATATTCTTCACTTCGAGAGCTGCTTTAAGACGCTCTGCAAAGTATTCGGGATCAAGAAGGTCACCCATGCGAAGGCCGAGACGCGAGTACTTATCGGTGTAAGCCGGACCGATACCTTTTTTAGTGGTGCCGATCTTTGCATCTCCCTTGAGGTTTTCGCTTGCTCCGTCGAGCATACTATGCCAAGGCATCACCATAGCGGCACGATCGGAGATGTAGAGTTGATAGTCTGTGATTCCTTGGGTATGGAGTTTTTCAAGTTCGGCGATTACTGAAACAGGGTTAACCACCATACCGTTTGCCATAACATTGACGGTCTTCGGGTTGAAGATACCCGAAGGAATGCTCTGAAGAGAGTATTTGTGTCCGTCAAACATCACCGAGTGACCTGCGTTATTGCCTCCTTGATAGCGTACTACCATATCGGCACGGCATGCAAAATAATCGGTGATCTTTCCTTTGCCTTCGTCTCCCCACTGGGAGCCGGTGACTACGAGACGTTCGCTCATGATTTAAATATGTTTTTTATTTTATAAATCTTATAAGTCATATAAATCTTACAAAATTTATAATATCAATTAATTCCGTTTCTTTTATAGATATAATCTACATTTTTGAGGTAGTAGTCGAGGGTGAAGCAGGCTTCGAGCTCTTCGGGGGTGAGCATTTCCATTACGGCAGGAGTCTGGAGGAGAAGGTCCTTGTAGTTGCTACCGGTTGCCATGGCTTTCATAGCTACGGGTTGAACAGTGTCGTATGCCTGTTCACGGACCCAGCCTTTGCCAATGAGGGCGTTCATCACGCGCTGTGCGAAGATCACGCCATTGGTCATATAGATGTCAGCCATCATCTTGTCTTCGAAAATGGTAAGATTCTCGAGGATACCCATCATACGGTTGAGCATATAGTCAAGAAGAATGGTTGCGTCGGGCATGATGATACGCTCTGTAGCAGAGTGGGAGATATCGCGCTCATGCCATAGGGCTACATTCTCGTATGCAGTTGCCATATATCCGCGCATTACGCGTGCACATCCGCAGATATTCTCGCTTCCGATAGGATTGCGCTTGTGAGGCATCGCGCTTGAACCTTTCTGACCCTTTCCGAAAGCTTCTTCAACTTCATGCACCTCTGTACGCTGAAGGTTGCGAACTTCCATAGCCATCTGCTCCAAGCTGGATGCAATAAGAGCGAGGGTTGCCATATAATATGCATGGCGGTCACGCTGGATGACTTGGGTGGAAACATCAGCAGAGTTGATGCCAAGGTGCTCGCAAACGTAATCCTGGATGAATGGAGGAATATTTGCAAAGTTACCAACAGCACCACTGAGTTTACCTACTTCAACTCCGGCAGCCGCAAGCTTGAAGCGCTCAACGTTGCGTTTCATTTCAGCAAGCCAAAGCACCCACTTCAATCCGAAGCTTGTGATGTCGGCATGAATGCCATGAGTACGGCCGATGCATGGTTGGTTTTTAAAGCGGATTGCCTGCTTTTTAAGCATTTCACAGAATTTATCGAGGTCTTCCTTGATGATTTCATCTGCCTGCTTGAAAAGGTAGCCGTTTGCAGTGTCTACCACGTCGGTAGAAGTAAGTCCATAGTGCACCCACTTACGTTCCTCACCGAGACTTTCGCTGACGGCGCGAGTGAAAGCCACAACATCATGGCGAGTCTGCACCTCTATCTCTTTTATCCTGTCGATGTCGAATGTAGCTTTATCCCAGAGCTTTTTTACGTCCTCTTCCGGAATTACTCCAAGTTTGCTCCAAGCCTCAGCGGCAAGGATTTCCACTTTTAAGTAAGCGTCAAATTTATTTTTTTCAGTCCAGACGCGACGCATCACGTCTCTTCCGTATCTGTCGGTCATGTTCTTTTTTGTTCTAAGTTGTCAGTTGGTCTAATTGGTCTAATTAGGCTAATTAGTATAATTTTTATTTTAGGGCTGCTTTGCCGATATCGGAGCGATAGAAGAGGCCATCTTTTGCAGCTTTCTTCACATCGGCATAGGCGTTTGCTGCGGCTTCTTCAAGAGTCTTGCCTTTCCCTGTCACCATTGCCACGCGGCCGCCGGCGCTCTGGAGTTTGCCATCTTTCACTGCTGTGCCCATATGATACACTTTCGAGCATCCATCGAAGTCAAGTTCCACTCCTTTCTTGTAGGAGCCCGGATACCCATCGGATGCCAACACTACTCCAAGGCAAGCGTCGTCGCTCCATCTTGTCTCGTGGTCGGTTGAGTCGATAGCGGCATCGAAAAGATCATATATGTCACTTTCCAAGCGAGGAAGCACTACTTCTGTCTCGGGATCACCAAAACGGGCATTGAACTCTATTACTTTTGGTCCATCTTTTGTCAAGATGAGTCCTCCGTAGAGAATGCCTGTGTAATCAATGCCTTCATCGGCAAGACCATCTGCAGTGCGCTGAAGAATCTCCTTTAGAGCCTTTTCTCGAATCTCTTCAGTGATGAAGGGGAGTGGTGAGTATGCACCCATACCTCCGGTGTTCGGACCCTTGTCTCCGTCGTATGCACGCTTGTGATCTTGTGCAAGAGCAAGAGGATATACCTTGCGTCCGCCTACGGCGCACATGAATGAGAACTCCGGACCATCAAGAAATTCCTCGATGAGAACGCGACCTTGACCAAATGCTGAATCGAGAAGCATATCGCGCAGGGCTGCATCAGCTTCCTCACGAGTGGCTGCTACCACGACACCCTTTCCGGCTGCCAGACCATCATATTTAATTACGGTTGGCAGTGGAAGTGACTCAGCGTATGCCTTGGCTTCCTCATAATTGTCAAAGCTCTTGTAGAAACCGGTGGGCACACCGTATTTCTCCATTATCTCTTTTGCAAACTCCTTGCTCGACTCAATGCGTGCTCCAGCTTTAGTAGGACCGAAGATACGAAGACCTTCTGCTTTGAACGCATCAGCCACTCCGGCTGCAAGTGATGCTTCCGGACCTACGACTGTAAGATCTACTCTCTTCTCTTTTGCGAAGTTTACGAGATCCTTAACGTCGGTCACTCCGATTGGAACGCATGTGGCATGCTTTGACATGCCGGGATTGCCCGGGCAAGCATAGATCTTCTGTACGCGCGGACTGCGTGAAAGGACATCGACGATAGCGTGTTCGCGACCGCCACTGCCTATCACCATCACTGTCTTTCCCGGACGGATTTCCTCTTCACGCCCCGGCTGCATGTTTGGCACCTGAAACTGATTTTCCTTCGGAGGAATGGCTTCGCTATAAAAAAGATGATGTTCCATAAATCTTAATTAAGTTTCGCAGGCTCAACTTAATCGTTTAATCGTTTAGTTATTCTGAAGATGCTCAATTAAACTAAACATTTAAACAATTCAACGATTAAACCTTCAATTTTTGCTTGCGAAAATTGAAATTAATGTTTGAAATGGCGCATTCCTGTGAAGAGCATTGTCAAGCCCTTCTCGTTTGCCTTATCGATAGATTCCTGATCGCGGATTGATCCACCTGGCTGTACGATTGCTGTCACGCCCTTGTCAGCAACGAGTTCTACAGTGTCGCCGAAAGGAAGGAAACCGTCGCTGCCAAGCACAAGCCCTTCTGTGTTGCCGGATGCAAGAGCTTGTTCAAGAGCAATGTCGGCACTGCCGACACGGTTCATCTGGCCGGCACCAACACCAAGAGTCATACCTCCTTTTACAATTACGATAGCGTTGCTCTTCACATGCTTCACGATGCGCCAAGCGAAATTCATATCCTTCAGTTCCTGCTCAGTCGGTTTCTTTTCTGTGACAGTCATATCGGCAGTGACGTCTTTGATTGTAGTATCTGCATCCTGCACGAGAAGACCTCCGTTGATGCCTACATATTGACGCTGAGCTTCTTTGCTGCCATCCATCTTCACTTCAAGAACACGGAGATTTTTCTTAGTCTTCAAGAGTTCGAGTGCATCCTCATCGAAAGCCGGAGCCATCACGATTTCAAGGAATATCGGCTTCATAGCCTTTGTAACTTCGAGAGTAAGAGGACGGTTCATGGCAACAATGCCACCATATATGCTTACCTTATCAGCCTCGTAAGCTTTTTGCCATGCCTCTTCGATAGTAGCTCCCACAGCGGCTCCACAAGGATTCATGTGCTTGAGACCTACGCAGAATGGCTCGTCAAATTCGCGAACGATATTGAGAGCTGCATTTGCATCCTGAATATTGTTGTAGCTAAGTTCCTTGCCATTTAGCTGCTTTGCGCTGAGAAGTGAATAAGATTCTTCTTCCGGAGCCTTGTAAAGGGCTGCTTTCTGGTGAGGATTCTCACCGTAGCGAAGAGTCTGAACACGGTCGAAGGAAAGGAAGAGTTTCTCTTCAAGACCGGCTTTCTCACGCATATAGGTAGCGATATGGCTATCGTAAAGAGCAGTGTGGGTATATGCTTTTGCAGAAAGTTTGAAGCGGGTTTCAAGTGTGGTGTCGCCTGTAGCGCGGATTTCCTCTATGATTTTGTCATAGTCGTTCGGGTCGCATACTACAGTAACAGAAGCAAAGTTCTTTGCAGCGCTGCGGAGCATTGACGGACCACCTATGTCGATATTCTCGACTGCATCTTGAAGAGTCACCCCCTCTTTGGCGATGGTTGCCTCGAAAGGATAGAGGTTGACGCAGACCATTTCTATAGTCTCAATGCCGTTTGCTGCTATTTCTGCCATGTGCTCCGGGACATCACGGCGAGCGAGAAGTCCGCCATGTACTTTTGGATGGAGTGTCTTCACGCGACCTTCGCAGATTTCCGGGAAACCGGTCACGTCGCTTATGTTGATGATCTTAAGGCCGGCATCGCGGAGTGCTTTCATTGTGCCTCCGGTAGCAATGATCTCCCAGCCCATTTCCTGAAGTTGGCGGGCGAAATCCACTATGCCACGCTTGTCGCTTACGCTTATAAGTGCTCTCATATGTTTTAGTTGTCAGTTTTTTTATAAATCCTATAAATCTTATAAATCTTATAAGATGTATAATTTTCGTCTTAGATGATTTGGACTCCGGGATGGTCGGTGATTTTGCCGATGACGGAGGCTTTTTCGCCATGCTTTTCGAGGATTTCGATTGCTTTGGCTGCATCTTTCTCATCTACAGCAAGTACCATGCCGATACCCATGTTGAAGATGTTGAACATCTCGCGGTGAGGCACTTTGCCATATTTTTCAAGAAGCTTGAAAACGGGAAGGATTTCCCATGAGCCTTCTTTCACCTCTATGCCTTGACCATCATGGAGGATTCTCGGAATATTTTCATCGAAACCGCCACCAGTGATATGTGCCACTCCGTGTACGTCTACATTGCGGATCACGTCAAGAACAGGTTTTACATAAATGCGGGTCGGCGTCAGAAGAACTTCACCGAGAGTCTTATCTCCGGTCTCTTCATATTTCTTGTCGAATTCAAGACCTGCATCAGCCACGATCTTGCGTACGAGTGAGAAACCATTTGAGTGAACGCCGGAAGAAGCAATGCCAACAAGTACATCGCCAGTCTTTACCTTGCTTCCGTCGATGAGGTTGCAACGGTCTACGGCACCTACTGTGAATCCGGCGATATCATAATCACCAGGCTGATACATACCGGGCATCTCTGCAGTCTCTCCGCCAATAAGAGCACAGCCAGCCTGACGGCAACCTTCAGCTACGCCGGATACTATTGCCTCTACCACAGCCGGCTCATTCTTTCCTACTGCTACATAATCAAGGAAGAAAAGAGGTTCGGCTCCCTGTGCAAGCACGTCGTTGACGCACATTGCCACTGCATCTATACCTATAGTATCGTGTTTGTCAACAGCGAAAGCTATTTTCAATTTTGTGCCCACGCCGTCAGTGCCGCTTACGAGAATCGGCTCCTTATATCCGAGGCTGGCAAGGTCGAACATTCCGCCGAATGCTCCGATATTTCCCATCACGCCCGGGCGATTGGTGCTTGCCACATGTTTTTTGATGCGGCTTACTACTTCATATCCGGCTTCAAGATTCACACCGGATGCTTCATATGATTTGGCCATCTTTCTATTATTTTTGGAAGTATTTTACTGCATTGGCGAAGAGATTCTGGCGTTTGTCGCCTGAGATGTTCTTGAAAAGTCCGTCGTCGTATCTCTCTGAGTGTCCCATCTTGCCGAGGATCTGCCCATCCGGGCTGATGATTCCTTCGATTGCGTCAGAAGAACCATTTGGATTGAAAGGACTTACCATCGTAGCATTACCATTTGCATCAGCATATTGGAAAGCTATCTGTCCTGCCTCTGCAAGCTTCTTTACGAGTTCCGGACTTGCCGTAAACTTACCCTCGCCATGTGAAACCGCGATTGAATGTAGCTGACCGATCTTAAATCCGTCGAGCCATGGAGATGCGATACTACCGACGCGAGTCACTGCTATTTGGGAGATGTGGCGGTTTATATCGTTGCGGAAGAGGGTAGGACTTTCAGCTGAAAGCTCACCGATCTTGCCGAATGGCAGCAGTCCAGACTTCACGAGAGCCTGGAAACCATTACAGATACCAATCACGAGTCCACCGCGTTTCAAAAGGCGTTCAATAGCTTCTTTGACGGCATCATTCATAATGACACTTGCAATGAATTTGCCGCTGCCGTCTGGTTCGTCGCCGAGAGAGAAACCTCCGCTGAATGCAAGGATATGGCAATCATCGATCATCTTTGCCATAGTGGCAACAGATTCGCGAGTCTGTTCCGGGGTCTGGTTGCAGAATACGCTTGTGGTGCATTCGGCTCCTTCACGGCTGAACGCGCGTATCATATCATAATCGCAGTTTGTGCCGGGGAAAACGGGTAGATATACTATGGGATGTTCTACAGGTTCGCCTTGCCAAACTGTCTTATTCTCTCCTGATGTGGCATTTTCAGCTACACCCTTAGTGTCGGCATGGTCAGGATATATATCATTGAAGCGGGCACTGTTGGCCTCCTTAAGGAGGAAGATTTCCTTGCGGTCGCCGTTGATGTCCAAGATTGGATCAGCTATGGTGGCTCCTATGGGGAGATAATCATCGCTCAACTTTTCAGCACTTTCCACTACAATAGCTCCATAATTCCACTTGTAGAGATCTTCTGCAGGATATTCGATTATTGCACCGATTTCATTGCCAAAGCTCATCTTTGCCACAGCTTCGCCGAGTCCGCCGAAGCCAAGAGCGTAAGCAGCTTTGATCTTGCCTGCTTTGATGTCTTCGTGAATTGTCGCGAAGTTTTTCTTCAGTTTGTCGGTATCCGGCATTCCATTAGGAAGAGGTTTTGCTTCAAGAAGATAAAGAGAATCTCCGGCTTCCTTGAATTCGGGACTGATCACCTCTCTTGCATCTACCGGAACAATGCCGAAAGCTATCAATGTAGGAGGCACGGAAATGTCGGCGAAAGTTCCACTCATTGAGTCTTTGCCACCGATGGATGGAAGACCGAATTCTTTCTGCATCTTCAGAGCTCCGAGAAGTGCAGCTGCCGGTTTTCCCCAAGATTTATCAGTGTGCATGCGCTCGAAATATTCCTGATAAGAGAAGCGCATGCGAGAAGTGTCGCCACCGGCCGCAGCTACCTTTGCTACAGCTTCTACTACTGCATATGCTGCGCCATGGTAGGGACTCCATTCACTGATGAATGGATTGAAACCGTATGCCATCATGCTGGCAGTATTCGTGTAGCCTCCCGTAGGCAGTTTCTGAACGCTGACCTGAGTCTCAGTGCCTTGGGTCTTTCCTCCAAATGGCATCAGCACCGTAGAAGCACCGATGGTGGAGTCGAACATTTCGATAAGTCCTTTCTGTGAAGTGACATTGTCGTCAGCGAGCATCTCCTCGAAAGAAGTGGCGGCAATGTGGGGCATTTCAGGAGCTATGGAGCCGATTCTGACCGCTGCCTTGCGAGTAGCACCTGCAGAATCGATAAATTCACGGCTCAGGTCGGCTACCACTTCGCCGTTCATCATCATACGCATACGTCCGCGGTCTGTGACGTCAGCCACATGAGTCACCTCAAGGTTTTCCTCTTCGCAGTATTCGATGAACTCTTCCATATCTTTTTTCTCTACTACCACGCTCATGCGTTCCTGACTTTCGCTGATAGCGAGTTCGGTAGCGTTGAGTCCACTATATTTTACAGGTACGCGATCGAGATAGATGTCGAGTCCATCTGCCAATTCGCCGATAGCTACGCTCACGCCACCGGCACCGAAATCATTTGATTTTTTGATCAGGCGAGTCACTTCAGGACGATGGAAGAGGCGTTCTATCTTGCGCTCTTCGGGTGCATTTCCCTTCTGAACCTCGCTGCCACATTGCTCAAGGGAGCTTACGTTGTGCTCCTTGCTTGATCCAGTAGCTCCGCCGATACCATCGCGACCTGTGCGACCTCCAAACATCAGGATGACATCGCCTGCCTCCGGACGTTCACGACGTACATCAGCTTGCTTGACAGCACCTACCACAGCACCAACTTCGAGGCGCTTAGCGACGTAGTTGGGATGGAAAATCTCGCGCACATGGGTAGTGGCAAGTCCGATCTGGTTGCCATAGCTGCTATAGCCTGCAGCAGCACGCTTTGAAATGACGCGCTGTGGGAGTTTTCCCTTCATTGTCTCGCTGACAGGTTTGTATATATCTCCCGCTCCAGTCACGCGCATCGCCTGATACACATAGCTTCGTCCGCTTAGCGGGTCGCGAATAGCACCACCAAGACAGGTGGAAGCGCCACCGAAAGGTTCGATTTCAGTTGGGTGGTTGTGGGTCTCATTCTTGAACATCAAGAGCCATTTTTCCTTCTCACCCTTTTCATTATCTACGTCGATGACAATTGAGCAAGCATTGTTTTCCTCGCTTTCCTCCTGATCGTCGAGAATGCCTTTAGCCTTGAGCCAACGGGCACCGATGCAAGCAAGATCCATAAGACAAAGACGTTTTTCCTCACGTCCAAGGTCCTTTCGCATGCCGTGGTAAAGCTCAAGAGATGCCTTTATGTCGTCAGCCACCATACTGTCTTCCACCTGTATATCTGTGAGTTCGGTCATAAAGGTAGTGTGACGGCAATGGTCGCTCCAATATGTATCAAGAATCCTTAATTCAGTCTCCTTAGGATCGCGGCCTTCCTTCTTGAAGTAATCCACCACGGTCATAAGGTCGGCATCATTCATGGCGAGCCCCATTTCCTTAATGAATTCAGGAGCCTTTTCGAGAGTTATCTCGCGGAATCCTTCGAGTATCTTAACCGGTGATGCAGTAGCACGCTCAGGTGGACAAAGGATCGACATGTCTTTCTTGCGAGACTCTACTGCATTGATAGTGTAATGGGCTATTTTTTCAAGATCTTCCTCACTTACTCCATCATCGAAGATCATGAGTTTTGCGCTTCTGATTTCAGCTTCGGAAGTCGGATCAATAAGTTTCACACAGTCTTCTGCTGAAGACGCGCGTTGGTCAAACTGACCCGGGAGACATTCTACTGCGAGATATTTCTTCCCTTTGAGGTCAAAATCTTCGCATACGGTGTCGGTAGCCGGTTCGCCGAATACACGGTATTTAGCCTCTTCTACGAGTGCAGGATCGGCATTGAAAACATCATAGACGCAAATGAGACGCAAATCTTTGATGTCAAGTCCAAGGTTTTCATTGAGTTCCCGACGGAGACTGTCGGCTTCTACCCTATAGGCACCGCTTTTCTCCACGAAAATTCGTTTATTCTGATTCATAGTTGCAGTATGGATGAGTTTTTTAGTTCAGTTCGCTTGCAAGAACCTTTTCGGCTTGTTTCTTGCGGAAGGCAGCCATTTTTTCTTCGAGAGCCTTGTCTGTGACAGCCATTATCTCTACAGCAAGTAGGGCTGCATTTTTTGCTCCGTCGATACTAACGGTAGCCACTGGTATTCCGGAGGGCATCTGTACCATTGAGAGTAGTGAGTCAAGGCCGTCGAGGGTGCGGGCTTTAATGGGGACACCGATTACGGGGAGTGTTGTAAAGGCAGCACACACTCCGGCAAGGTGGGCAGCCCCTCCGGCAGCTGCTATTATGGCGGCATATCCTGCTTCACGAGCGCCGCTTACCCATGCCTCAAGTTCATGAGGGGTGCGATGAGCACTGAGCACTTTCTTGTCGTATTCAACTCCGAAATCATCGAGAATCTCGGCGCTTCCTTTCATTACGGGCCAATCGGAAGCAGAACCCATTACGATACCAATTTTCATTGCTGTCATTATGAAGTTTTATAAATGCAAGACCGCATTCCGAGAAGTCGGAACGCGGTCTTTCCTATACGTAATTATCCGAAACTGCACGACACATCTTCACTTCAAGTCCGCACACGTTTGGTATAGCCCTCAAGCTATGTTGCAATCGGCGGAATGATAAATGTTTGCTACGTCGTTTGTGCTTACGTGTGTTGAGCATATTCCGGTCTTGATTTCTTTTTGTGAAAACTTGATGCAAAGTTAATAAAAAACTTTGAATTTTCCAAATATTCATTGTTTAATCGTTTAATTGTTTAATCGTTTAGTTTATCGAAAGGGATATTTATGATTGTTCGATAGTATATTGATTTAATTTTCTTAGTAACTAAACAGTTAAACGGTTAAACGATTAAACAATTAATCTTTGCGGATAGCTGCTCGGCGTATTTTTCCGGAGATGGTCTTGGGGAGTTCGTCAACAAATTCTACGATACGGGGATATTTGTAGGGGGCAGTCACTCGCTTTACATGGTTTTGGATATCCTTAATCAGCTCATCGCTCTCTTTGCCCTTATAGTCGTTGGCAAGCACAACTGTAGCTTTCACCACTTGACCTCTTACTTCGTCAGGAACTCCGGTAATGGCACATTCCACTACAGCTGGGTGAGTCATTAATGCGCTTTCCACCTCAAATGGACCGATACGATAGCCTGAAGATTTGATTACATCGTCTTTACGGCCAACAAACCAATAATAACCGTCTTCATCGCGCCATGCCACGTCGCCAGTGTGATAAAGACCATCGTGCATCGCTTCTTTTGTCAGTTCCTCGTCGTTAAGATATTCCTTGAATAGACCAAGTGGTTTCTTACCCGGATGAAGGCGCACTACAATTTCACCGTGCACACCATCTTCGACTGGCTCATCATTATCATCTACGAGGTCAATGTCATATTCCGGCCCTTTCAGCCCCATAGATCCCGGTTTCGGTTCGCACCAGGGATAGGTAGCTACTGTAAGTGTTGTCTCTGTCTGCCCAAAACCCTCCATGAGTTTGATCCCTGTAAGATTCTTCCACTCCTCAAATACGCTTGGATTGAGGGCTTCCCCGGCTATAGTGCAATATTTGAGAGAAGACAGGTTGAATTTAGAGAGATCTTCACGAATGAGGAAACGGAAAATTGTGGGAGGCGCGCAAAGAGAGGTGATATTGTAATCGTGTATTTTATGTAATACGTCTACAGGCTCGAATTTGTCAAAGTCATAAACAAATACATCGGCTCCAGCTATCCATTGGCCATAAAGCTTGCCCCATACAGCTTTTCCCCAACCGGTATCGGCAAGAGTGAGGTGGAGGCTGTCTTTATGAAGGTTGTGCCAATAGCTTGCAGTGATGATATGACCGAGAGGATAAGTGAAATCGTGTGCCACCATCTTGGGCTCTCCGGTTGTGCCAGAGGTGAAGTAGAGAAGGCTGACATCGTCATTAGTATTGGCGAGTTCCGGACGTTGGAATGGGGCTGCCTTTTCTATCGAAGAGTCAAAATCATACCATCCTTCCGGGACAATAGGACCTGTAGAAACGACAGCTTTCACCGACGGACACTTGGGAAGAGCTTTCTCAATGTGGTCTACTATAACTTGGTCGCCAGCGCAGACTATAGCCTTGATGTCTGCCATCTCGCAGCGGTATATGATATCCTTAGGTGTCAGCAGGTGGGTGGCAGGGATCACAGTTGCCCCTAATTTATGAAGGGCCACAATAGAAAACCAGAACTGATAGTGGCGTTTTAGAATAAGCATCACTTTGTCGCCGCGTCCTATACCGATTGATTGGAAGAAGGAAGCAGTCTTGTCTGACTCACGCTTGATGTCGGCAAATGTGAAATGACGAACCTCCCCTTTATCATTGGTCCATAGAAGGGCTTCTTTATCAGGATTTTTCTCAGCCCAAGCATCGACAACATCATACCCAAAGTTAAAATTTTCCGGCACGTTTACTTTGAAATTGGCCATAAAGTCATCATAAGACTCGAATTCGGTCTTATCCAGAAATTTCTCTAACATATCTTTTTACCTATAGTGGAATTGAGAATTGAGAAATATATACGATAAGATTTAATCCTCCATTCTCAATTCACAATTCTCAATTAATGATTGCTATCATTTTGGCGTCTTTGTCGCCGATGGCACGAAGGAAGTGCGGCATAGAGGAGTCGAACATGATGCTGTCGCCTGGGTGTAGGATAGTTGATTTTTTACCAATGGTGATTTCCAATTCTCCTTCCAGCACATAATTGAATTCGTGCCCTTCATGTGTATTGGGGGAGTGCTTGGTGCCCGCAGTATGGTCGGGAGATATAGTAACGAGGAAAGGAATCATGTTTCTCTGACGGAACCCGGAAGCAAGGTCTTCGTAGGAGTAAGCAGCACGGCGCTCGACTTTGACACCCTTCCCTTTTCTATTTACATAATAAGAATTCATCTTAGGCTCTTCTCCAAACAGGAGGGCTGTAAGTTCTACACCGTTACGGCTTGCAAGTCTTTGCAAGAAACTTACGGGAATATCATATTGTCCACTCTCGTATTTTAACAGTGTCTCGGGAGTTACTCCGCAGTCCGCAGCCATTTCCTCCACAGAAAGGTCGAGAGAATCTCGCAGCCCTTTGAGTCGCTGGGCAAGTTGTGCAAGTTCATCCATATTTCTACCTGTATTATCGTTGTTTATTGAATCAATGTTAATAAGTATGCAAAAGTATGCAAATTTTTTTAGATAGCCAACTAATTGCACAATATTTTTATATTGTGAATAAAAATAGCCGCTTTCCGAAGAAAGCGGCTAAAAACTGATGAGATGTAGTCAAATTATTCTGCTGCGAGGATGTAGAGCTCGGGGAGGGAGCCGTTCTCTGTGTCGTAGCAGCCCCATGATGAATAGTTGGCTGCGTACTGGATCCATTTGTCGTTTCCGACATTCTTGATTGTCCAGAGTCCTCCTTCGCATGTTGCAGTCCAGATATATGCAGGATCAACAGTGCCGTCTGTCACTACCGGAGCATCAGCAAGGTTGAATGATGTGTATGTGCCCGACATGTAGCTGTAGCGGCCGTTGGAATCAACGATGAAGAACTGTCCTTCACCAAGTTTGTATTCCTTGTCGCCTACAACAGCGCTGCTTGCGAATGTAAAGCCATTAGCTTCATTCTTCTGCTCAATCACACCATTTACGATGTTGACAGCTTCAGTATACATATAACCGTAGTTCTTGGAAGTAGCAGTCGGAATAGCACAGATACCATCTGCAACGATCAAGTATGCGCGGTCGAGGATCAACTCAGTTGTATAGTTGAAATAAGCCTTGCCTACATATTTCACAAACTTCCAATTGTTGCCTTCTTTTACGAATTGAGCAGTCTTAGTCTGGAGATCATCGTTGTTGATAGTCCAGTTCTGACCGTCGTAGACGAGAACTGCACAAGACTTGCCATTGTAGACAACAGCCTCAGTGTCGCCTTCAACAGCATATGGCATATTGTTCTTCAAATAGAGAGGCAGATATACGTCAGCATTGTCAAGCTTGTTGTTGTCGAAGCCCATAGCTGCGTAGTCAGCCGCACTGAGTGAAGTCACGCCTTCAGCCGGGGCCCACTTGCTGCCGTCGAACTGATAAACGACATTAACGTTTGAAGTGACAGGTGTGCCAGCAACTACCTTAGCAGGACGAGCTGCAGCAACTGCAGAGGCAGCAACATTATACATCTTTGGAAGGGCGCCTTTCGCGTCAGCATATGAACCCCAACTATTATAGCCACCGTCATACTGAACATATTTCCCAACTTCAAGATTGGTGATAGTCACAAGGCCATTGGCATCTTCAGCCACTGTCCATACTGCACCTGTCTCAGGAAGCTCTGCGGATACGTTGAAGCTATTGTATGTGCCTGCCTGATATAGATAGCGTCCGTAAGTGTCGAGGATATAGTATCCGCCATTGGTCAATTCAAAAGTAAAGGCATTGACAGGATCTCCATTAACTACTATACCGTTTTCAACAGTCATGTCGATGCTTCCCAGATAACCGTAACCCTTGTCGGCAGCTAATGGTGCTGCACCATGTCCCTCTTCAGTCACGAGATAGTATTTAGGAGCTGGCGCTTTGTAAAGCACAGGGAGTGATCCTTTTGCTTCTGGGTATGAACCCCAGCTGCTATAGCCACCATCATACTGAATCCATTTTCCAACCTCAGTGTTGGTGATAGTAGCCTGTCCATTTGATGCCACGTCTACAGTCCATACTGCACCTGTCTCTGGAAGAGTAGCAGATACATTGAAGCTATTGTAGGTGCCGGACTGATATAGATAGCGACCATATACATCCTTGATATAGTAGCCGTTGCCTGCAGGAATAAATGTGAAGGCATTTGCTTCGCTTGCTGTGACTGTTCCATTAGAAACTGTCATTTCTACGACAGGAAGGTATCCGTAACCTTTGTTTGCAGGAAGCGGACCTGCGCCATTAGCTCCGTCAGCTACGAGATAGAAAGTGCCACCGATAAATTCCTCTACTTCTGAGTCGGAGATAAAGATCGGGTTTGTAGCGCTCTGGTTGTAGCTTACTATTGCCAATTCTCCTGCAGCTGCATTTGGAAGAGCATTCTTAAGGATATTTGGAAGCTTGTTTTCTGCCGGAGTCATCGGAGCGAAAGCATCGATGTAATCCTTATCGCTGCCCCAAGCACTTACGTAATCATCTTTGCTTACAGTGTAGGAAACTGCGCCTGCCACTTGAGCGATGATTGGATCAGTAACTCCGGTTTCTTGATAAGTGACGTTTACTTTAGATCCAGAAGGAGCCAAGAAATAGGGAGCACTGCTCGATGCGAGGAAAGCAGGCAGATATTCTTTTGCGGGGATTTCTGCAGAGAAGAGGGCGTTATTGCCCACAGCTTTCAATGCATTTGCCAATCCGGCTGCCTCTGCGAGCGACTTATTGGTGGAGTTAGAGGCTACAGCATTATAATCTGTTCCTGACATAGTGAACTCAGCCTCAATTGGAGTGTCATAGTTTATGCCAGGTTCGAAGCCTTCCAGATGGTCGTTCCAGGAGTTTTCGCCGCAAGATGCCAAAATGGCAGTCGCTCCTAAGGCGAAAAATATGTTTTTAGCTGAAATCTTCATATCGTTGTCTTAGAATGTGAGTTTGAGACGAAGTGAATAAGTGCGGCCGAAGCTATAGAAAATGCGGTAAGCATTCTGCCAAGTGCCGTTGGATGTTGCTGATGTGTAAGCATCCATGATGTAGTTGTAGTTGCAGAGGTTGTTGACATTGCCGAAGATAGTGGCATTGATGCCTCCCAACTTGAAGGCATAGCTTGCACTGAGGTCAAGCTGGTTGCCCCATGGAATTCTCCAAGGTTCTCCAAGTTCGAGTGTCTGTCCGGTAGAAAGGTTGCTGCCTGAGATATTATAGTCAGAGTAGTTGCGTGCTGAAGCCACCCAGTCTACGCCGATGCGCCATCCTTTGATTGGCTTCACTGTCATGCTGAGAGAGCCGGTGGACTGAGCAGAACCACCTACCTTACGTCCCTTTGTGTTAAGTTTAGCCCAAAGGTGGTCTTCTGCCATGATTCCTGATGCAAGTGCTCCTGTGCTGAGGTTGGCAAGAGGTTGTGACTGTGAGTTGTAGAAGTAGCCGATAGTGTTCGAGTCGTTAACCCAGTCGCCATATGAGAACATACCGGAGAATTCAAGCCACTGGAAAGGCTTATAAGTAGCTGCGACTTCTACACCCATGTGGCGTGATGCAACGCCCGACATGTTCATCACGTAGCGTGTTCCGTCCTGCATTGTGTTGGTCTTCACCATTGTCTGGTCCATCCAGCGAGTGAAGTAACCATTCACTTGGGCTGTAAATTTGGGAGAGTGGAATTCATAACCGATTTCTGCAGATACACATTTCTCATTAAGAGCATTTGGGTTAGCTGCGTTAGAAACTTCTCTTGAAAGGAAGGCTGCTGACATAAATGGTGCGCGGCTGATATAACCACCATTGGCAAACACGTTGTTGTGACGGTCTATATTATAGTTGATACCTGCCTTAACATTGCCTGCAAGGAAGTTAAGAGTCTCAGAGCGCTGATGGTCTTTGTCGTAATAAAAACGGTTGACGAGCCAATCTGAATTATTGTTGATAGAGCCGCCGAGGAATACGTTGAGTTTATTGTCTTCAAGACAGCTGTATTCAAGCTGAGCGTAAAGACCTTCCTGAGCTACATAGCCGGTATAGTCACGGTAGACAATGTCGCCAACACCTAACTTCTGGTATTTCCAATTTGGATCAGCGGCTGCACTGTTGTTGGTAGCGAGAACTGTACTTCTTGAAGAGTCATCGATGTAATACTGACCATTGAAGAGGTCGCTGATCTTTGTCTGGTGAAGACCTGCATAGTATCTAACGTCGAGACCGACAAGAAGATTCAGGTGGTTTTCAATAAGCTCGTTCTTGTATGTTGAAACGAGACCGACCCATGTATGGTTGTTTATTGACTGAGCCATCACCATGTTGGAGCCTGTAGTAGAGGCAGCATTCATTTCTTCGATAGCTGCATAGTCGAATGTTCCGTCGGCGCATCTCCATGTATCTGAAAGCACACCGTTGCTTGCTCCGTACCACTGAGTGCGATAATCGCTTGTACGTCCCTGTCCGCTGCTTCCGTATCCGTTAGCTATAGAAAGATAAACTGCAGTTGAAAGACTTGACTTATAATTGATCTGCCAGATATGATTGAGTGAAATCTGCGGCTTGTGGAAATGGTTTTGGTTAGAAACGTATTGCTGACCATTCAGACGGTAACCGAATGTCGGGTTGTAGCGATACATGCTTTCACCATTCATATAATTCTTCACATTCTGCCATCCTTCTACTGTCAAACCATTGTTAGAATCGCGTTTCCAGTGATCCTGAGGAGAACCGAAAGCAGTAAGGCTGAGCTGGTGGTTGTCATTGATTTTTTTAGACACGTTTACAAACCATGTGAAAGCATCAAAGCGAGTGCCCTGAATATATCCGTCGCCCCATTTGCGGCTTCCCATAATTGTGATAGCCCAACCATTCTTCATCTGACCGGTAGATGCGGAGAAGCCGATATGGTTCATATTGTCGTTGCCCATACCATAGAAAACTGTTCCTCCCTTCTTTGCATCAAGGCTTTTGGTAGTCACGTTGAGTGTTCCACCGACAGAAGGAGTGGAGATGATAGCTGCAC
The DNA here is from genome assembly GCA_964396365.1 of uncultured Sangeribacter sp. Taxonomy (GTDB): domain Bacteria; phylum Bacteroidota; class Bacteroidia; order Bacteroidales; family Muribaculaceae; genus Lepagella. The sequence goes on from CAYNEZ010000002.1 coordinate 18,443, forward strand.
CAAGACCACGCTGAGTCTGCATCGATGATGTCACATCGCTAAGGCCAGACCAGTTAGACCAATATACACCACCCCATTCCATATCGTTGACAGGAATACCATTTACGAGTTGTGCTACATTGGAGCTTTTGAAACCACGCATATTAATTTTTGCATCGCCGTAGCCACCACCGTCTTTGGTTGCCCAGACACCGGGTGTTGTCTTGAGAACTTCGGGAAATTCCTGACCGCCAAGCTTAGCTTCGATGAAAGGTGCATCGACAGTGGATACAGCTACCGGAGTCTTACGTGTCTTAGCTACAGACTGAGTGACCACGACATCCTGAAGCATTGTGGTCTCGGTCTCGAGTACCACGCGACCTACTTCAGGCTGAGCCTTCACTGTCTTGTCTTGATAGCCGACATAGGAAATCTTGAGTTCCTTGGTGTTGTCGGGAACTGAGAGCGAGAAATTGCCGTCGATGTCGGCGGCTGTAGCCGTCGAAGTGCCGGGCACTGTGACGGTCGCTCCGATCAGGGGTTCTCCCTGCTTGTCAAAAACAGATCCGCGGCAGACGTAGTTAGCCCATGCTGCTGAGCACACTACCATAAGGGCGGATAAGAGAAACAGTCTCTTCATAGTTTTTAGGTTGTTGGTTGATAATTTGATTATGAAAATCTATTTTGGGTTTTTAGTTGTCAAGTTGTCTGGTTGTCAGGTGTTTGGTTTTTAGGTGTCAGTGGAGTAGTATTATTCTTCTTAGATTTGATCTTAACCTTATACATGTCGAAACCTTTGCCAAAGACACCGTTGACAGCACCTTGAGTAATGAAGGCATCATCGTCGATACCTTTCACCAGGCGCATGATACCGGGGGCTTCAATCTTGCGGCACCATACCATCAGAATCTTGATTGGCTTTTTGCTGTACCATCCTTCTCCATCAAGGACAGTCACACCGCGCTTTGCATCATTATTGATTGCATCTGCGATGACCTGCCATTGGCGACTAAAGATGATGAATTGAACAGCCTGACGGTTGCCGACTACAATCATGTCAGCACAATAAGATGCAACGAAGGTCACCACATAGCCATATACGATGATGGGAATCCGTGCTTCCAAGCGCTCCCCGAAGGAGCCTTCGAAAGGAAGAAAAATACTGCTTGACACGATGACCATGTCTGTGATCACCATCGCTCTGCCAATGCTGACATTGCTAAGTTTGTTGACCATAGATGCTACAATGTCAGTGCCACCAGTAGATCCGTTGTGGATCAATACAGTACCGACTCCGAGTCCGCATATGATAGCCCCTAAAATTGCACTCAGCGACATGTCTTCAAGAATAGGATGGCCAAGACTCATGAAGAATGATTCTCCCACACCAATTGAAAGCGATACAACAGTCGCGCCGAAAATTGTACGAATTACAAATGTCTTGCCTACAATCTTAAATGCGAAGGCGAGAAGCAAAAGATTAAGTGCATATTGGGTGACAGCAACCGGGATTGTTTCGTTTGTAGCAAAATATACAAGTGTGCCAACACCTGTCAATCCACCCATCACAATTTTATGTGGGAGAATAAAGGCGCAGAATCCAAAGGCATACATAAAAATGCCGACTATAATCATTATATAGTCTACTATCAAGCTTTTGCAAGATATACTGAATCCAAAGATCGATTTCATGATGCAAATTTACAAAAAAATATTTAAAATTCCTTAACGTAAATGAGAAAATAAAAAAAAGAAAGGCTTCCACCACCGGAAGCCTCTCTTTTTTTATGTGAAGATGAATCATTTTTCTGCTTTTGCAGGGCGTTGATAGCCATCTTTCTCGCATCTTTTCGTCATTCTGTCAATACGATCTTTAGTCTCCGGGTGGGAGGAGAACATTTTTTGTACTGTAGTGGATTTTGTGCCCCCTTCGAGGTTCTGAAGCTTTTCAAAAGACATCACCATTCCCCAAGGATTTCGTCCATTAGCAACCAGGAAGTCATAGCCACAATCGTCGGCTTCCTTCTCTTGCTTTTGAGAATATTTAGCGTTAATCAGCGACTCTCCAAGAGATCCGAGCTGAGAGTCGGTCAGAGCTGCAGCTTTGCCTCCGGTAGCCGAGACTGCATCTTTAACTGCGCCAGTAAGTAACTCGGTCTTGAATGCGTTTTTAGAATGACGTTTTACAACGTGGCCGATCTCATGACCGATTATTCCGACAAGTTCGTCGTCGTCCATGATGTCCATAAGAGCTGCAAATACGCGAACACTACCATCGGGACAAGCAAATGCATTGACATCAATCACATTGTAGACTTTGAAATTCAATGGAATTCCGTCAGCATCAGTGATTCCTTCCACAAGTTTGTTCAGACGCTGTGTGTAAGGGTCGTCATCGGGAAGCACAGGATTATGTTTATCCATCCAATCGACAGATTCTTTTACATATGCTGCCATCTGTTGGTCTGTAAGAGTAAAGGCCTGAGCTGCTTTGGCTGCGCTTCCTACAGCCTTCTTCAGGTTGAATTGCGCATTTGCAATGTTAGTGCTTGCAAGAATTGCGATTGCCATAAGCACTTTCATTAAGTGTTTTCTCATAATTACAGTATAGTTATGTTGTTATAAAATTTCCTAATACAAAATTACAAAATACTTTTGAATCCAACAATGGATATTTAGTTAAATATAATCCCCGTGTACGAATTATCTACCGTACACGGGGAATTATCATTTGATTATACTAAATGCTGGTCAGTGCTTGATGATTTTTTCTACATTTACACTTCCGTCAGCAGAAGTAGTGCGCTTGACGATCACACTTCCTTTAGAAGGATTAGAGATCTTTCTGCCAGTGATATCAAAGTATTCAGTGTTGCCTTGGCGTTCCATTGTGGAGAATCTGACACTGCTTCCATCTACAGGCTCTCCTGTATTGGTGACAGTGATTATTTCGCTTTCTCCACGAATATCGCCTTCAATGTATACTGCACGTACTCCTACAGTCTGAATATCGTTGCGCTTGAATGCAATACCATGATAATTGCCGGAAGAGAATATATCGTCGCCAGCATTAAAGAACACAGGAACGTCTGTCAGTTCCTGGACTCCTTCTTCGAGAAGAGCAGGATATTCTTCTGCGGTAAAGGTGAAGAGCTGTCCGTTGACAAAGATATTGTAGTAGATATTATTGTCTTGGAGAATTTGTCCATCCTTGTTATCACCAAAGATATTGAATTCAAATGCGTATGTATATTCAGGATTAATGAAGCTTATGTCATAGATATCAATTATCTCCGGCTCAATTGGTGAATAGTCAGTGATTTCTCCTTGAGAATATATACGGTCGATAGCGTAATATTCGCATGGATATGTCTCTACGTTGCCGAAATTAAATATCACGTAAGCATAGTCATAACCTTCTCTGATCACCGGCGTGAATACATTTGTAGCAGGATCATAATTGAATACAAGTGGCTCGTCGACGATGTCGAACGAGTACATATCTTCACCCCAGTATTCATCATAGTATGATAGACCTACTCCTGCCATCATGAAGATGTAATGATTATAATATTTCCCTAAGAATTGGTCGGAAGGTATGGTAAGGGTATTTTTCTCTTTATCGAATGTACCGTAGATGACAGCCTCCGGCATTCCACTTGCCATGCCGATGATGTAAGTGGTGCCATCTTTTTCTCCTATCCCTATGGGACGAAGCACTGTATGATCCCAACCGGTGAGTTCATCTGCAAGAATATATGAATAGTCATACTGGATGCCTTCCGGAATCTTTTCAGTAGTAGCTTCAAATGGAAGAAGATTCAGATACATTTCTCCATATCCTTGCCAAGCACCTTCATAAGTGGCTCCAAGCATATAGTCGTCTTCCATAGCGTAGCTTCCATCTTCCATTTTTGTGAAGATGATGCTTCTTGTATCTTCAGCCGGAATAAAAGTTGTGTAATAATCGTCGGGATCATCCGGAGATTCTACTTCTGCATATTCAAGCACATCGACATAGATGTCGAAGCTTTCTTCATCATAAACAGATTTGAAAAGTGGTTGTGGAAAATCAAACTTTAAACCTTCATCAACAACGGTTCCCTTGATATAGGTGTCAGTCTCAAGCATACTGATTGGATTCTTGATATAGACTTCTCCGTTGTCAGTCCAGACACCTTCGTAAGCAATTCCAAAAGTTTCATCCATTGACACTTCTCCATAATCAATGTAGAAAGTCTGTGACGAACCAAGCATTGTGACAGTGTTTCCTTCAGGTGCATTAGAGATTGGACTAAAATCACCATCTTCAGCACGCGTCATGCCAGTTTTATTAATAACTGAAGGAGTCTTTAATGCTCCAAATTTTTTAGTAGCTATGCCGGAAACACCAGGTTTGACAGCTCCATGTTTTTTTTCAGATACTTTAATGGTTGCAAAGGCCGATGCTGTCAAAGATGCGGCCGCAAGAACAAGTAATAATTTTCTCATAAGCATTCTTATGGGTTAAAGGTTTTAACTGCGACTATAGATCTCAAATGCAAATGTAAAACTATTTTCTACAATAATTCTTAATCTGGTTTAAGAAATATAATAATTACTTGCTTTTGGAAGAACCTGGACTCATAAGAAGACGACGTTTAAGCACACTGAAGTATTCAGAAGTTATTCCAAGATACGAGGCAATGATTTTCTGAGGGACTTTCTCAAGGATTATTGGACGGTATTTGAGCATGGCTTCAAAACGTTCTCTTGCCGTCCCATTGTTGATTGTGCTTTCTTTAAACTCGTGGCTGTATAGTTCGCCATAGGCATTGTGAAGCATAAATATAGCGAAAGTATTGTCGCATTCCACTGTTTTCCAGAATTCTTTTTCAGGGATTCTAAGGATAGTGGACGGACAACATGTCTCCACCTGATAGTAAGATGGTCCATGCATAACAAAAGAATGTTTTGACTCGAAAATAGTGCCGGGGAGACCGAACCCAAAGGTGCGTTCCTTTTCTCCGTCGAAATCCCAGACCCGAATGATGCCATCTTTAAGAATATAGACATCAGGGCAAGTTTTTCCCATTTCAATAATGACATATTTGGCATCTACACGAAGCCATTCAGCTCGACACAAAAGTTGGTCGAGCCCAGGACCGGACGGAAGGAAACCAACCTCTTCTTTAAGAAGGGCTTTCATTTCCTCCAAATCTTTTTTGTCTATGTCATTTCGATCTAAATTCATTCTTCAATTCCTTTTTCCCGTTTTCCCTTCATACCAGTCGATGTAGGCTTGGTTTACTCTTCTAATACCTCCTTGAGTAGGATAATTGCCGGAAAAATACCAGTCGCCAGGATGATTCGGACAAGCTTTGTGCAGACCTTCAACTGTCTGGTAGACAATTTCAACCTCCATATCCAATGGTTTTACCATTTCAGCAATTCTTCCGGAAATCTGTTCATCTGTAAAATGGGAATATATATTTTTGACATGATTTGTCAGCGATTCTCCAGGTCGTTTCTCCACTTCTTTTTTACAAGCAGCGTAAGTAGAAGCAAGGACATATTCCATTCCACGCTCTTTCAGCAGGCTGACGGCGGCTTTAAATGCAATGAATTCATCCATGCGACTCATGTCAATGCCGTAGTAATCCGGATATCTTACTTGTGGCGACGATGAAACTACTACAATCTTCTTAGGATTCAGTCGAGCGAGCATACTCAAGATAGATTGCTTCAGAGTAGTGCCTCTGACTATTGAATCGTCAATTACCACAAGAGAGTCAATGCCAGGACGCAGGCAACCATATGAAATGTCGTAGACATGCGCAGCAAGATCGTTTCTGACATCTCCTTCAGCAATGAATGTGCGGAGTTTGATATCTTTAATTGCTGCCTTTTCGATTCTAACCTCAGCTTCCATAACTTTCCGTATAGACTCCCGGTTTAGTTTGCCATCACTTTGCAGAGACAGAATGCGCTCTGTCTTATAGTCGTTGAGATATTCTTCAAGACCCTCTACCAAGCCATAGAATGCAACTTCAGCTGTATTGGGAATATAGGAGAAAACAGTGTTACTTATGTTTCTTTCAACAGAATCTACTACTTTCGGCACTAACAGCCGTCCTAATTCCTTACGTTCATTATAAATGTCGGAGTCACTTCCACGAGAGAAATAAATCCTCTCAAAGCTACATTTGGAATTGGATTGTTGAGGAAGGATTCTTTCAACAGAAGGTATGCCTTCAATCGAAACAAGCAGAGCCTCGCCAGGCTCAAGCTCTTTTATTTTTTCTTCAGGCACACCAAAAACAGTCTGTATCTGAGGACGTTCTGAGGTGGCAATTATAATTTCATCATCGTAGTAATAATAAGCAGGGCGAATCCCGTTAGGATCACGAAATACAAATACATTCCCAGATCCTGTGGCCCCACATATCACATATCCTCCGTCCCATTCCGGTGCGGTAGCCTTCAGAACGTTGCGTATGTCAAGTTCCTCTTCTATTATTTCCTCAAGATTCTTGTCTACGAAATTTTCTGCATCATCATTGCGGTGCAACCTGTAGAGACGATGGTTTTCCTTGTCAAGAGCATATCCAAGCATCTCAAGCAGAATGATCGTATCGCTATGAAGACGGGGATGTTGCCCACGACTCACCACTGATTCAAAAAGTGTGTCTACATTAGTCATATTGAAGTTTCCGCACATCAATAGATTGCGACTTCTCCAATTATTACGTCGCAGAAATGGGTGAACATATGACATTCCACTTTTTCCTGTAGTGGAATAACGCAGATGACCAAGATAGATTTCTCCAATCATTGGAGCCTCTGTCTCCGCTTCGTAAGGAGTCATATTTTCAAGGCCAATTTCGGTCAGACGCTGTCCGATTCGATTGAAAATCTCTTGAATGGCCTGCGATCCGAGTTCACGCTCGCGCCAAACGTATTCATGGCCTGGAGCGGCTTGGAGATTGACAACTCCTACACCAGCTCCTTCCTGCCCTCTGTTATGTTGCTTTTCCATAAGGAGATAAAGCTTGTTAAGAGCATATGCGTAGCTTCCATATTTCTCCTTATAGAAGCTAATTGGTTTGCGGAGTCGGATCATTGCGATGCCGCATTCATGTTTCAGTGGTTCCAAAATAGTGAATCTTTTTTACCTGTAGAAATTTATATGTCGGATTGTCAAATTGTCAATATATCAATTTGATATATTGACAATTTGACAGCTGACTATTTATTTGAACTTGTGGTCGCAGTAGCGGCAACGCAGGGAGCCGTCGGCAGACCTGTAGGCACGGCGAGGTGATTTCTCATTGCGGGTGATGCATTTCTTGTTTTCACAACGCAAGTTATCAGGGACCACCACCTCTTCCTGTTTTGGCATGTCGTGGTTAGGATCGTCTTTCCAGTCAAGAAGACTGGAGATAAGAGCCATACGCACAAATTTGCCGTTTTCAACCTGACGGAAATAAGCTGCTCTTGGATCGGCATCAACTTCTTCAAGAATTTCATTGACACGGGGAAGCGGATGGAGCACAGCCATCTTTTCTTTGGCCAGTTTCATCTTATCGCAGTCAAGCACGAAAGAATCTTTGACCGCCTCATATTCGTCTTCGTCAAGGAAACGCTCTTTTTGAACTCGTGTCATATAGAGCACATCAAGTTCAGGCATTGCTTCTTCAAGTGTGTCAACTTCTTTATATTCAAGGCCAAGACGATCACAAACGTCTTGCTTAATATAGTCAGGGAGCCTGAGTTGAGGGGGAGCAATGAGCACGATTTTTATACCTTTCTGGCGAGACAAGGCTTTTATCAGACTGTGAACTGTGCGTCCAAAACGAAGATCACCACAGAAACCGATGGTAAGATTATCAAGTCTTCCGAGTTCTCTTGTGATGGTGAGAAGGTCGGTCAGAGTCTGAGTAGGATGTGCGTGGCTGCCATCGCCGGCATTGATGATAGGCACACGGCTCACTTCGGTAGCTGCAAGTTGAGCACCCTCAATATGATGACGCATGGCGATGATGTCGGCGAAATTCTCAACTACGCGCACAGTGTCGCGCACTGTTTCCCCCTTGCTTACAGAGCTACTGGCAGCGTCTGCAAAACCGAGCACGTTGCCTCCAAGTTCCATCATAGCAGCCGTAAAGCTAAGGCGGGTTCTGGTTGACGGCTCATAGAAGAGAGTCGCAAGTTTTTTCCCCTTGCACTTCTCGGAATACTTGGCTCTGTTGGCAATAATATCGAGAGCAAGATTGATTATTTCTTGAGTTTCATCTACCGTAAGGTCGGTAGGATCAATAAGATGTTTCATCTTCCGTGAGATATTATGCGTTCATCCAGGATGTGTCGCTTGGATTATCGCGGAATTTTAGGATACGATTTTTCCATACCGGTTCGATGTAGCCTTCTTCGGCTGCTACTTCTACAAGCGTATCAAGGTTTGAGAGAGAATGATTTGTGACGTTGGCTGCAGCGAGACGATCGGTAGCTTTCTTCATCCCATATGTGAAGATAGACACGATGCCCAATACTTCAGCACCCTCTTCGCGAAGAGCTTCTACGACTTCAATGCAGCTTCCGCCGGTAGAGATGAGATCTTCGACAACAACCACTTTTGTGCCAGGCTCGCATTTACCTTCGATACGGTTACCACGTCCATGGTCTTTAGCTCCACCACGTACGTACCCCATAGGTTTGTTGAGAAGCCAAGCAGTGATGGCAGCATGAGCTATGCCTGCGGTAGAGGTACCCATAAGTGATTCTGCTTCGGGATAGTATTTTGTTATAAGTTCTGCAAGCCCTTCCTCTATATCCTTTCTTACTTCGGGATAAGAAAGAGTGAGTCTGTTGTCGCAATACATAGGGCTCTTAATGCCAGATGCCCATGTGAAGAGATTTTCAGGACGAAGGAATACTGCGCCTACGCTCAGAAGATCTTTAGCTATTTTCTTTTCCATGAATATTCTATTAAAATTGGTATAATTCCTATTAGACAAATTAGACAAATAAGACTTATAGGATTTATATTATTATTCACCAAGGAATTCCTCGCAGCAGCGCTTATATGCTGCAAGAGGATCTTCCGCTTTTGTGATAGGGCGCCCAACAACGATATAGTCGGAGCCTATCTCGCGTGCTTTTGCCGGAGTCATCACGCGCACCTGATCGTCGGCTGCCGAGTCTGCAAATCGGATACCGGGAGTGACAGTCACGAATTTGTCGCCACATGCTATCTTGACAATGGCAGCTTCGCGTGGAGAGCATACTACTCCGTCAAGGCCAGACATTTGGGCATTTTTTGCATAGCTTGCCACTACAGCATCCACTTCGCCCGGAATCAGGAGATCTTCATTCATCAGCTCTTTGCTTGTGGAAGTGAGCATAGTCACTGCAATAAGCAAAGGACGAGTGCCGTCGGGACGAGTAAGACCTTCTATAGCCGCTTCCATCATCTTGTGGCCTCCAAAAGCGTGTAGATTTGTCATGTCGACATCGAGGTGGGAGAGTACAGACATTGCACTCTTTACAGTATTGGGGATATCACAAAGCTTGAGGTCGAGAAATATCTTATGACCTCTTTTCTTAATCTCCCTGATGATTTCGGGACCGGCGGCATAGAAAAGTTCCATACCAATTTTTACATAGGGTTTGGTATCGCCGAACCGGTCAAGAAATTCGAGTGTCGCTTCCATAGAGGGAAAGTCGCACGCAATGATCACATCTTTCGCCATGATATTCCTATTATGTCTTTTATGTTGTTTATTTTTAGTTTCTTCAAAAGTTTGGGGAGTTCATAAGCAATTTTCTTGCAAGCGAATGGGTCAACAAGGTTGGCTGAACCAATCTGGACTGCACATGCTCCAGCCATCATCATTTCCACTACATCTTCTGCACTGGACACACCACCGCATCCCATCACCGGAATGCTGACAGCTTGAGAAACCTGATATACCATCCTGACAGCTACCGGGAATACTGCAGGTCCGGAGAATCCTCCCATTTTGTTTGCAATGACAGGGCTGCCGGTGTTGATGTTGATACGCATGCCAAGGAGTGTATTGATGAGGGTCAGACCGTCGGCGCCAGCCGCTTCACAAGCCTTTGCTATTGAAACGATGTCAGTGACATTTGGGGAAAGCTTGATGAATACAGGTTTTTTTACAGCGGTTTTTACAGCTCTGGTCACTTCTGCAGCTTGGTCAGCTGATGTGCCGAATGCCATACCACCGTTATGGACATTTGGACAACTTACGTTGACTTCGATTATATCTACACCATCACATGCATCTGCCTTGCGGCAAGCTTCAACATACTCATCAATAGAGAAGCCGCTGACATTTGCAATGATGCAACCGGCATAAATCTTACGCAACTCCGGAACTTCATGGCCATAGACGGTCTCTGCTCCGGGATTCTGCAGACCTACACTATTGATCATACCGTCGGGAGTCTCAGCAATTCTTGGAGTGATATTGCCAAAGCGAGGATTTAGCGTTGTACCTTTGATGGATATTCCTCCAAGCAAATTGAGATCGTAAATTTCAGAAAATTCCTGACCAAACCCAAATGTGCCGCTTGCCGGCACCAATGGATTCTTGAGTTTGAATCCTGATAGTTCAGTTTCCACATTGGGATCACCTTCAAGCTTTCTATCGCGCGGCAGAGTAGGAGCGGGAGTGCCATTACCTTTGAAATGCTTCATCAAGATGGCATCGAATACAGGACCGTCTTTGCATACGCGTTTCGGACCCCAAGGCGTGTCAATTGTGCATCCCATGCATGCTCCGAAACCGCACCCCATACGCTCCTCCATACTGACTTCTCCCTTTTCGCAATCAAGTTCTCTGCCAAGTGCAGCCAGCATCGGCAGAGGACCGCAAGCATACCAGAAATCCCAACCTTGCATCTCCGGTTTGCAGATAGCGTCTGTCACAAAACCTTTGACCCCTGCAGATCCGTCGATTGTAGCGACCTCTACATCAGCTCCAAGATTGCGAAACTTATCTGCATAGAAAATCTCATCAGCAGTGTTGAATCCCAATGCCACTTTTACTTTCTTCCCTTCGGCAAGCAGTTTGCGGGCGAGAAGATAAAGAGGTGGAACCCCTACGCCACCGCCTGCGAGCAGAGCTGTGTCTTTGCAACGGTCGGTGTCAAAACCTTTGCCAAGCCCTGTCAGAAGGTCAAGCTCGACACCGGGAGTCATTTCTGCCATTGCATCCGTGCCTTTGCCTACAGTCTTGAATACAAGAGTAAGGCGATTGCCTTCTATATCGCAAACAGAAATTGGGCGACGTAGATACAGACCTGGAATAGAAATTTCTACGAACTGCCCCGGCATACTGAATGCCGAGCAGTCGCCACGGAGAGTCATTTCGAAGACTGTTTCCGTGAGTCTTGTTATGCTTGTAATTTCAAATTTCATATAAATAAGCGTTCTGACTCCAAAATTAATTGAATTAATCCGAAAATCCAAATAATTATCTATATAATTGAGAACGGAGGAATGAGAACGGCGAATAAACTACTCGTGATTATATCGCCACATACGTAAGATCTAAAAATTCCCAATTCTCAAATTTCAATTATCGTGAGATCATACCATTGCCTTTGCGTCCATATTCGGCGTCGATTGTGGATACTCCCATTGTGATTTCTTCAAGGACGTCGAGAAGTACCCTGACAGTTTCGAGTGCGGTGAATATAGTAACATTGTTTTCAATCGCAATTCTCCGGATGTCATAGCCGTCCAGGCGCGTGTTGTGCTGGTTTACGTCGATTGTATTGATGACATAGCTTACATGCCCCTGACGAAGCGAGCGTTCGATGTCGTTGCTTCCTTCGCTGAATTTGCCCATCGTGCGGCAACGTATTCCATGATCTTTCAGGAATTTTGCGGTACCTCTGGTTGCCTCCACATTGAATCCTAAATCATAGAATCTGCGGATCAGTGGCAATGCACGTTCTTTGTCGGCATCCGATACGGTTACAAGCAGTGTTCCATAGTTTAGCACTTGCATTCCTGAAGCCTGAAGCGACTTGTAAAGGGCGCGAGTCAGCATGTCATCATAACCTATAGCCTCACCCGTTGATTTCATCTCCGGGGAGAGATAAGAATCAACTCCTTTGATTTTGGAGAATGAAAATGCCGGAGTCTTCACAAACCATCTCTTACGGTCGGGATATAAGGTCATCTCGTAGCCCTGGCTTTTTAGACTTTCTCCGAGCATCACTTTAGAAGCAATCTTTGCCATTGGCACTCCTGTCGATTTGGATAGGAATGGCACAGTTCGTGAGCTACGTGGATTAACTTCAATCACATATACATTGTCGTCCTTGTCGACAATAAACTGGATATTGTAGAGCCCAATGATGCCGATGGCTTTACCAAGACGAACCGTATAGTCTACGATAGTTTTTCTAACTTTTTCGCTTACACTGAATGTCGGATAGACGGATATGGAATCTCCTGAGTGGATACCGGTTTTTTCCACATGTTCCATGATTCCGGGTATCAGAACGTCTGTCCCATCACATATGGCATCCACTTCGAGCTCCTTGCCCATGATGTATTTATCTACGAGCACAGGGCTATGGTCGGAGATATCAACGGCATTCTGCAGGTAATGACGAAGTGCTTGCTCATTGCCCACAATCTGCATAGCGCGTCCGCCGAGTACGAAACTTGGACGCACGAGAACCGGATAGCCGATTCTTTCAGCTGCTTTTACACCGCTTTCAATGTCGGTGACAGCTTCTGCATCAGGTTGCGGTATGCCTGTCTCTCTCATGATGCGTTCGAAATGCTTCCTGTCTTCAGCACGATCAATGGCTTCAAGACCTGTACCAATGATATTCACACCTCTTTCTGCAAGTGGAGCAGCAAGGTTAATGGCAGTCTGTCCGCCAAGAGTCACAATCACACCTTCAGGCTTTTCGAGATTCACTATATTCATCACGTCTTCAACCGTGAGAGGCTCGAAATATAGTTTATCGGAGATGCTGTAGTCTGTTGAAACTGTTTCCGGATTATTATTGATGATGATTGCTTCATAGCCTTGTTCTCGGATGGTCTGTATGGCGTGTACGGTGGAGTAATCAAATTCTACACCTTGGCCGATACGGATCGGGCCACTACCCAGAACAAGAATTTTCTTGCGATCACTTACTGCAGATTCGTTTTCATCTTCATACGTGGAGTAGAAATATGGCACGTAGGAATCGAACTCCCCTGAACAGGTATCGATCATTTTATAAACAGGGATAATGCCAAGAGATTGCCTCATTTCGCAGATGTCAGCCTCGGTGCGGTTTCGGAGCCGGGCAATATAGCGGTCGCTGAATCCCATTCTTTTTGCTTCACGTAGCAGTGATGCGTCAAGAGTTTCGGCTTCCTTGACTTCCCATTCCATCTTGATGATATTGTTCAGCTTTTCAAGGAAGAAAAGATCAATACCGGTTTTTTCGTAGATATGCCAAAGAGCGACTTTGCGACGGAGTAGCTGGGCTATTGCCAAAAGACGGTCGTCGCGGCCATCCTTGATATAATTGAGGATTTCCTCTGTCGGCATTTCCTCGAATTTTTTTGAATATAGATGGTCGACGCCAGTCTCAAGCGACCGGATACCTTTTAGCAGTGATTCCTCAAAAGTCCTGCCCACACTCATGATTTCGCCTGTAGCCTTCATTTGGGTGCCAAGGAGATTTGACGCCTCGCTGAATTTGTCGAATGGGAACCGGGCGATTTTTGTCACTACATAGTCAAGAGCAGGCTCGAAACTTGCCGGTGTGTTGGCAATCTGAATCTCATCAAGAGTCATGCCGACTGCAATCTTTGCACTGACACGGGCGATGGGATAACCTGTCGCTTTGGAAGCAAGCGCGGAGCTGCGGGATACACGTGGATTTACTTCAATTATATAGTAGTTAAAAGAGAGTGGGTCAAGGGCAAATTGCACATTGCAACCACCTTCTATTTCGAGTGCTCGGATAAGACGCAGGGCAGAGTCGCGGAGTAACTGATATTCCTTGTTGGTGAGGGTCTGGCTCGGAGCAACTACAACGGAATCACCGGTGTGGACACCAACTGGGTCGACATTCTCCATATTACAGATGGTGATAGCTGTGTCATTGCTATCGCGCATCACTTCATATTCAATTTCTTTATAGCCCTTTATAGATTTCTCCACGAGCACTTGATGCACAGGGGAGAAAGCAAGCGCATTGCGCATAAGTTCGCGGAGTTCCTCCTCGTTGTCGGCAAAACCGCCACCGGTACCTCCGAGAGTAAATGCTGGGCGAAGCACCACGGGATATCCGATTTTTTCAGCTACTTTGACACCTTCATCAATGCTGTTGACGATTTCAGAAGGAAGCACGGGTTCTCCCAGGCTAAGGCAAAGCTCTTTGAATAGCTCACGGTCTTCAGCCTGCTCGATGCTTTTGAAAGAAGTGCCGAGGATTTCAACGCCACATTCGTCGAGGATTCCTTTTTTTGCAAGTTGCACTGCGAGGTTGAGTCCGGTCTGTCCTCCTAATCCCGGTACAATGGCATCAGGTCGTTCGAAACGTATGATCTTAGCAACATATTCGAGTTTGAGAGGTTCCATATAGACTTTGTCGGCAATTCCGGTGTCTGTCATTATGGTGGCAGGATTTGAGTTGACGAGGATCACTTCATACCCCTCTTCTTTGAGTGCAAGGCATGCCTGAGTTCCTGCATAGTCGAATTCGGCGGCTTGTCCTATGATGATAGGTCCTGAACCGATCACCATCACCTTCTTTATATCTTTTCTCTTAGGCATTTTTCACCTCTCTTTCTTTCTTGTGTTCTTCCATATCGCGGATGAAGACGTCGAAGAGGTATCCGCTGTCTTGTGGACCGGGTGCGCTCTCCGGATGATACTGTACTGAAAAAATGTGTTCCTCTTTGTTTCTCACTCCTTCTACAGTGCCGTCGAGAAGATTGAGATGGGTTATTTCAAGATCGGTGTCGCGTATGCTTTCAGGACGTACTGCGTAATTATGGTTTTGGGATGTGATTTCAATTTTACCAGTGAGCATATTCTTTACCGGATGGTTTGCACCGCGGTGACCAAACTTCAGCTTATATGTCTTGGCTCCAAAAGCGAGTGAGATGATCTGATGGCCAAGACAGATGCCGAATATGGGAAGTTTCCCCCGTAGTTTCTTCACAAGATTTCTAACTTCCGGCACATCTTCCGGGTCGCCAGGACCATTGGAGATGAAGATTCCATCTGGTTTGAACGCCATGATCTGCTCTGCATCCATATTGTAAGGGACGATGATCACGTTGCAACCTCGTTTATTTAGCGAGCGTATGATGTTGAACTTTATTCCGCAGTCTATGGCTACCACATTGAATTTCTGATTTGGTGTGCGTGAAAACCAACGCTTCTTGCAGCTCACTTTTGCTACTACTTTCTTGTCGACAGGAGTGTCGGCAATAAGTTTCAAAGCCTCTTCTGTTGGAGTGTCGACTGGCACTATTGCAGCTCTCATACATCCTTCATCGCGTATGATTCTGGCGAGGCGACGAGTGTCAATACCGCTGATAGCTGGGATATTGGCTTCTTCGAGAGTCTCAGTCATAGTTTTGGTGTAGCGGAAGTTGGAAGGCGACTCGCAGCATTCACGCATGATCATGCCTCCGATGGTCGGGGCTTTGGTCTCGAAGTCATCGTCAGTGATTCCGTAGTTGCCGATCAGAGGGTAAGTCATTACGACAATTTGATTGGTATAAGATGGATCGGAAAGAATTTCCTGGTAGCCAACCATAGAAGTGTTGAAGACAACTTCCCCTACGATGCTGCGCCTTGCGCCACAGCTCTGGCCCGGAAATTCAAGTCCGTTTTCCAATACAAGTTTTACGTCTGCGTCTTTCATTTTATGTATTCTGTAGAAACTGATATTTGATATTAACAGGCAATTATTTCCACCCTTGATATGTGAGATAGATTAGTTTGCGGTCGTAGATGAGTTGGTATGGTTTGCCCTGGAGTTGCATTCCTTCAAATGGGGTTGCTTTCCCCATTGAAGCGAATTCCTTTGAGTCTACCTTCCATTTTTTGTCGAGATGGAAGACTGCGAAATTGGCTTCTCCATCCACTTCAAGTCCGAAGATGCGACGTGGATTCAGGCACATCAATTGCACAAGGCGTTCGAGTGTTATTATTCCGGTCTTCACAAGATGGGTGTAACATACTCCAAACGCTGTTTCAAGTCCGACTACTCCCATTGCGCTTCCTTTGAGTCCTCTGCTTTTTTCATCGGCAGTATGTGGGGCGTGGTCAGTAGCAATGCAGTCGATTGTGCCATCTTTGATTCCTTCTATTAGGGCTGCTCTGTCTTCTTTGCTTCTGATAGGTGGATTCATCTTGAAGCGTCCTTCATCTTTGAGGTCTTCGTCGCAGAAGACGAGGTAGTGTGGGCCAGTTTCGCAGGTGACTTTCACGCCTCGTTTCTTAGCTTCGCGGATGAGTTCTACGCTTTCTTTAGTGGAAATGTGGCAGACGTGGTAGCGGCAACCTGTTTCTTCGGCAAGTTTAAGATCTCGGGCAATTTGTCCCCATTCGCTTTCAGAGCAAATGCCTTTGTGTCCATTTGTCCTGCAGTATTCGCCGTCGTGGATGTAACCCCCTTTCAGAAGATCGTTAACTTCGCAATGTGCAGCTATGATTACGTCGAGGCGTGCAGCTTCTTCCATGGCCTTGCGCATCATGTCGTCGCTTTGCACACCGCTTCCATCGTCGGAGAAAGCTACTGCGTATTCACATAGAGCTTCCATGTCTACAAGCTGACGCCCTTTGCGATCGACTGTGATGGCAGCGTATGGGTAAACATCGATAGCGGCATCATCCTTAATATGCTTAAGTTCCTCTCCGATATGCTCAACGGAGTCAGGGGTAGGGGTGAGGTTTGGCATAGCGCAGACAGCGGTGTAGCCTCCCATCATTGCGGCGGTCGTTCCGGTGGCAATGGTTTCCTTTGCCTCAAAACCCGGTTGGCGAAGATGAACATGTACGTCGCAAAGACCGTAGGTGACGAGTTTGTCGCGCATGATATACTCTAATGTGGCCATATTCTCGGGCCATATGTGGCCACCTCGTTCTATTCTTACTATCTTACCGTCGATGACTTCAATAGAAGTTCCTTCAGAGGCTCCATCTTTGTCAACCCATAGACATTCGCTGATAATGTAATGCCGGGGCATATCTTCAGCAGGCAGTTCGTGATATAGCATATTATAATGAGTTAAGAAGTTTAAATATCGGTAGATATAAATGCAAATATAAAAAAAATACGCATCCCCTTTCGGGGGTGCGTATCCCTTACGGCATGTCTGCCATATGATGTTTTCTTATATGTTGCATAATCGGTCTCATTTCGACTGCAAAATTACAATTTTTTTTGGATACACGCAAAAAATTTGCTGAAAATATTAAAAGCATGCTGTCGGATTTTAGGGAGTCCTCTTAGATATTGTAGATCCTGTTATTTCTCCACCAGTGTTATTAGTCTTTAAAAATGGTGTGACATAATAGGTTGTATTTGTGTGCCACCCTGTAGAGAATGTTACGGTTGTTCCTTCTCTTCGCGAGTCCCGATGGTCTGGATGAACTTTTACAGTACCCTCTTCACTCCGATCATTTTAATGTATTCATTACAATCCAGATTGGATGCTTTGACAGTTATTTTTACTATATATCTTCCTAATTTATCTTTTGATCCTATAGAAATATCAGACACTTCAATATAGCAGAAGAATCATAGCCTCCTTCAAATTGATTGGAATATATTTCAGACGCTGCTAATGAAAATATAGTCAAGACCGCTAATGCGATTCCTAAATAAAATACCTTAGTTCCTTTCATCGTTAGATGATTGTTTTTCCGTGATTTCTTTCTGTATATTATTTTAGTTATATAGTAGTGATCACATCTCTCATTCTTCATTATTTGGAATTTCCCATTGTTCGTAAGCAACTTTTGAGATTTTCACTTCCCCCTTATTGGTGATACAAGCACCAACGCAGGGAACAAAAACGGGTGCGTCTTTCAAACGCTCCAAATCAGTGATAGCAAAAGAAAAGATATCAGGATTAGAGTAGCTAAATACTTCTAAGCCATTGAGTGAGAACACCAGATCACTTCCATTTTTTCTCTCAAAAGATATAGTCCATAGGCCATCCCTGGCCTTTTGATATTTGTATTTTACTCGTTTCTCCATCCCTTGAATAAAAGTTGAGTTCATTATATTATAAACTCTAACCAAATAACAAAATTGGTCATCAAATAAAAGGGCACAATAGTTACTTTCATTTACAACTCCGAAAGTCAAACCAAATAAATGTCTATTGTCAACTTCGGACGGTTTTAAAGAAACAGATAGATAGAAATCTCCGTTATAGTTCAAAGGAACAGTTGCATAAGTCATAGCTGGTTGAACTATGTTTGTGGCTATTCCACTAAAGGTCTTTATCTCTGATTTTAATATGATATTCTTCTTGTCTATCTTAGCTACTCCAATATTATCCTTATAAGTCAGCCAATCAAGTTCTCCGTTATTTGCAGGGGTGCTTTCTGGAATTGTATAGTCTCCTTTAGCAAAGCTCTCTAAAGACGTAATTACGATAATGAGACAAATCAAAGGGAAAAGAAATTTTTTCATATTTGATTGATATATTTTGAATTGAATCGATCTTTATTATTCTTGCACTGGAGGTGCCCATTGACAATAAGATACTTTCTCAATTTTTACTTTATTCTTATTGATGACACATGCTCCAAGGGCTGGGAATGAAAATTGAGTGTTTTGGGGGAATGTACGGATCTCAAGGCCATTTAAAGTCAAGACAAATTCTCCTAAATTTTTCCGCTCTATTGCTATTTCCCATAAATTGCCTTTCTTTTTGTTCTTTTTGTATAATGTTCGATCTCTAAGCCCCATTATAACCCCATTAACTACGCGGACGTAATAGCAAAACTGATTATCAAATAGCACAGCATTGTAATCGTTTTCATTAGGGACGTTAAATGCGAATCCAAAAAGATGTTTATCATCAACCTTATCTGGCTTAAGGGTAGCTGAAAGATAGAAATCTCCACTAAAGTTAATAGGAGCCTTGGCGAATGTGAATGCAACCATCCCATTTTTTGTATCAGACTGAAGTTCTATTTCTTTTTTGTTAACTTTAACTTTCCCCACTTTGTCTTTATAGACATACCATTCCAAATCTCCATTGTTGGCTGGAGTTTGTTCTGGAATCTGATAGCTATCTTGTGCAAAACAATTTAGCCAAGATAAAAAGAAAAGAGCTATAATAGCTATGGTAATATTCTGTTTCATTTGTCATGGAAATTTTTATTGGCCTTTTGCAATAGAAGTTTGAAGTTCTTCAATTAGAGGAGTAAAACTGTTTAGGACACGATCATATTTTGTATAGCTCTGAGCTCCTGGTTGATTCTTATCCCTTATTTCTGATGTGATTTTTACTCGATAAGAAGTAGCGTCGCCATTATTGAAAGAAACTCTAACCTCCATTTGTGTTCTCACAACTTGTTCGGAAAATGTGGTAGTTTTCCATCCAGTTCGTATCCAACCGGCATCTTTGTCTCGGATTTCAATATTGTCGAAATAGTTCAAAGATACATTTATCAATCTTTTCCAAATTTCATCCTCAGACACTCCTTTGCCGCAGACTATGTCAAACCAACGATTAGCCATATCAAGACCAGCATCTTCTCCACCACGAGAACTCTGCATAGCCTCATCAGGAGACAATTTGTAAAGGACAGAATTGTTTGGATTGCTTTTGAGCAGCTTAAAGGATTTTGTAAGATAGCCAGGGGCTGATACCTTGACCATATAAAAATCCACTTTTCTTTCAAATTTTACCGTATAGGTACCGTTGCCTACTTCTGCTCCATCGATGGAAATAGTTGCGTTTTCGGGTTGAGTGTGAATAGTGATCTTTTTTGCAGCTGACCCAGTCAGAGAAAAACATGCTGCAAGAAGCACAATACATAAGAGTCTAATTTTCTCTCTCATATTATTAAATATAGTGGCATCTGCGAGATTGTCCCAATCTCTCACAGGCAACCTTTTCAGAGTGGATATGAAAAAAGCGCGGGACGATTTCAGTTTATCTACATACTGGCATCGCCAAACGCCACACAAAGAAATAAACAGTCCACTCCCACGCCTTATCGGATATCGATACCCCTTGTCGGGGGAGTGGATATACGACAAGCATGAGCGTTTTATTGACTGCTTACCCTCTTTGTAAAGAAATTGGCGATTTCGTATGTAGGGTAAAGCAAAAAACGCTTCTTAATATGTTCTTAAATCCAGTATAAATTAATCCATACCGGATTTCAATCACAAAATTAGAATTTTTTTATGAACTTTCAAAATAAATTTTGAATTTATCTTAGGATTAATTTAAAATTAGGATTAATTTTTCAAAAATACGTAGATACTGTGCCAGAAACTAATAGAATTCCGAGCCATCAATATGTCAGTTCCGGTACTTTTCATCATATAATTGATGGCTGGGGGATGCCATTCATTACTCTGAGGTATACAATATTAATTGATAAAGCGTTTCTGTAAAATTTCGGAATATGGAATTAATCTGGATTAGAACTTGCAAAAGCATATAAGATAGCTTCGCATGGATTGTGGAGCGTGGCTTCGCACTGGCGAAAAGCTAACTTGAATAATTTAGAGAATCAAGAAAAGTGCATCTTTAATCAGTGCGGAGCTGTTTCCTCTCGAAGCTTTTGCTTCGTTTTTTCATAAATGAAATAAGATCGGATGAAATTGACGTGTGGAAATTTCTAAAGCGAAATCATTCATCTTTTCACATAAAGATCGAGGGGGAACTTTGTTATTTTTTATATACTCTTCTTCTTGCATACTTGCAGAATAAGAGATAATTAAGAGTCTTCCCTCCGAGCAGAGTTCGAATAATTTGCCAGATGGCTTATATCGGTCAGGAAATCTTTTGTGCGTAATATAAATGAGAACTCCTCCGTTTTCCATAGCCCAGTCTCTGACTTTCTTCTCTTCTTCATGAATGAATGGAGAGACAAGAATTCCATCGTTAAAGACGGTACGATGCCAAAGCCTTTTGTAAGATTCTAATTCGGAAGCGGTATATTTGCTACTGAATTTAACCCTCACTCTTTGAAATTCTGATAGCAGATCCCAGTTGCCATATGCTTCATATCTGTCTTTTCCATCCGTAATTTCAAATCTCTTAAACCATCCCTTATGATTTATTCTTATTAAGTGCCTTCGAGGATTATCACTGATATAATTCAACATAGATTTGAGTTGACCATTACTCGTTAGAAATGTATCGTGATAACCTGGAATAAATAATCTAATTTTTTCAAATCCAGTGAGTGATCCAAACTCTGAAGAGCATCCTTTTTTAAGTGTGCTAATGATTTGTCCAAGATATATATCAGTTGCTTCTTTAACAAAAAGAGCCAGGTGAACATGATTGGGCATTATGCATTTTCTTAATATGGATGTAAATGGGAACTCGCTTTTGAGATTTGATAGAGCTTTTGCTATGCATTCTCCTGTGGGTGAAAGCTGTATTGCAGGTGGCCATTTGTGGTTGCCGATAATGCCTACTACCTGCGAGAAATCTGAAATACTCTCAGCCTTTTTTAAGACAATATGATAGATGCATCTTGATCTATAGTCATGACCTGGACATCTCAGTCCTGCATGTGGGTGCTTTCTAGAGAATGACATAGGGCGTATATTTGAATTAATCAAGCAGAAGCTTGCAGCGGAAACGGCTTCGCGTTGACGAAAAGCTCATTTGAATAATTTAGAGAATCAAAAAATGTGTATTGTTTAATCAGCGCAAAGCTGTTTCCGCTCAAAGCTTTTGCTTCGTTTTGGGAGAATCAAAGCTGCAAGATAATAGGAATTTTTTCAATGCAATTTTTTTGAAAATATTCCAGAATAAAGAAGAAGCTTCGATAGAGTGCTTCTTCAGAAATGGGGACTGAAACTCGTTGTACATTAGCCCCAGAAGAGATAGGCAATGAAGATGGCGGCGATGGCGCCGGTGATGTCGGCGAGGAGGGCATAGCCGGCTGCGTAGCGCGTCTTCATTACTCCTACGGAACCGAAATAGACTGCAAGGATATAGAAAGTAGTGTCTGTGCTGCCTCTGACAACGGCTGCAAGTCGACTGACGAAAGCATCAGCTCCTTCAGTCTTCATTACATCGAGCATCATGGCGCAGCTTCCGCTTCCGCTCAGCGGTTTCATGAGCATCGTGGGCAATGCCCCGACCCACTGCGTGTCTACTCCACAGGCTGCGAGTGCTGATTCGACAGCTCCTGTCGCTGCATCAAGTGCTCCCGAAGCCCTAAACATTCCGATAGCTACCAATATGGCTACAAGATATGGGATAATGCCGACAGCCGTTTTGAATCCTTCTTTAGCTCCTTCAATGAAGCAGTCGTAGACATTGACTTTTTTCCTCATCCCTGCCAAAATAAAGAGGATGATGACACTGAAGAGAAGAAAATTGGCGGCGAAAGTAGAATAGTGTTCCACTTTATTTGCAGGCAGCGTTGAAAACCACCATGCGACTCCTCCGACAACGGCTGCTATCCCACCAAGCCAGCTCCAAAGCACTGCATCCATCCGAATGCGCTGCTTTAAGCAGAGTGCAATAAGTCCGACAAGAGTAGCTATCGCTGTAGCAAGAAGAATGGGAATGAAAATATCTGTTGGGTTGGCTGCTCCTCCCTGAGCCCGATACATCATGATGCTTACGGGAATAAGACAAAGTCCACTGCTATTCAGAACCAGAAACATTATCATCGCATCTGTAGCCGTGTCTTTCTGCTTATTAAGAGTCTGCATCTCCTGCATAGCACGTAGGCCCATCGGAGTAGCCGCATTGTCAAGACCGAGCATATTGGCTGAGAGATTCATGAAGATGGCTCCCATAGCGGGGTGATCTTTCGGAATGCCAGGGAAGAGACGGGAGAAGAATGGACTGACGAGCTTAGCCATAGCCGTAGTTACACCACCCCTTTCACCAATTTTCATAATGCCCATCCAAAGCGAGAGTACACCGGTCAGTCCCAGTGAAATCTCAAAAGCAAAGGCAGCTTGGTTAAACGAAGCATTCATTATATCGCTCCAGATGGCAGTATACCCTGTCGTTAGAGAGGTGCCGACAGCCATCAGAAAAGCGATTAATAAAAATCCTATCCAAATATAATTCAGAATCACTTTGTTTAATGATTAATTATCAAAGATTAATGATAAATGATTAACGATAATGCTACTAAAATAAGATAGATTAAGCTGCACTTGGACGCATGCGGAGCATGCTAACAACTCTTAGTCGTCGCATTCTGTAAAGGAATGATGATGGGAAGTGCATTCGTGAATGCCACGGTCTACGATGATATGGCGGTTTGCCATGCCGGAGATTACTGACATTTCGTGGCTTACGAGTACTATAGTATGGCTCTTGGCTAACTCTTCCATCATGGAATATATCTGGCGTTCAAAAGTCTTGTCTACGTAACTTAGCGGTTCATCAAGCACTATCACTTCGGGATCAGAGACGATGGCGCGTGCCAACAATGTTCGTTGCAGCTGCCCCCCCGATAGAGCTCCTACAGTCCTGTCAAGATAATCATTCACTCCGCACATATCCACTACGCGATTGAAATCCTCTTCATCCTTCGGAGTGCGACGAGTGAAAAGCCCTTTGATTTGGCCAGACTTGATTGCCTCCCCAACGGTAATCGGGAAACGTGTGTCGATATTACTCTTCTGAGGAAGATAGCCTATTCGCAATTGTTTAGTGACTGCTCCATCTTTATAGTAAGTCACTGATCCGGAACTCGGGCGAAGCAGACGCAGCATCACGCGCAGAAGAGTGGTCTTTCCTCCGCCATTTGGTCCGGTAATTGCCATAAAGTCACCTTTCTCCACACTCAATGAGACGTTGTCGAGAATGATCTTGCTGTCAAAACGAACCGTAATATCGTCAATCCCGATTAATTTCATTTGCAATTTTCATTAGGTCGTCGAGCCAAGAAGTGGAATTTAGAGATACTTCCACAGTCTGCAGTCCAAGTTGTCTGGCAGTCTCTTCATCGCCGGGAGAAGAATGTTCTTTTTCTATGATGAAGACCTTCGTGACAGAGTCATTCATCTCCTCCATACGTTTTCTCAGCTGCAAAGGTGATGCCTCCTTGCCATCAGCCTGCAAGGGAATTTGAGTCAATCCATAATCTCGAGCGAAGTATGAGAGCGACGGATGCCTCAAAGCTATTGATTTGCCGCTTAAGTTCTTCATAGAGATAGAATCATCCAGAGCTCTCATCCGTTGCTTAAGAGTTTCCCCTGCTTTACGGTATTCTTCTGCCTTGTCAGGTCTGATTTCCATAAGAGATCTCGTCATATTGTCGGCTATGACAATGCAGTTTCTAATAGAAGAGAGCATATGGGGATCAAAATCAGCGTCGTGGTCGTGATCATGAGTTCCTGAATGGGTTCCGTGAGTTCCAGTGATTTTTTCTATTCTCAAGGAGCAATCAATTGTCTTTAGATTAGGAAAATTGGCATGAAGATTTTCGCTAAGCTGGCGTTCGAACCCTGATGTGCCGAGTGTGAGGAAAGCCTCAGCCTTACCGAATTTTTTCATTGTTCCGACAGAAGGTTGATACGTCTCGGGGTCACTTCCAGGAGGAAGAAGAGTCACGATGTCGAAATCGTCGCCTGTTATCTGCCGAAGCATCCAAGCCTGGGGCTCAAAACTGACAGCGATTGCGGCACGATCGTCTTTATGACCGTTGCCGCAACCGCTCAGTAATGTCAGCAAGAGGATGAGTATGGTGATAATTCTCATATTTTTCGTATACCCATTATCTCTCTGACATCCTTGAGAGTCTTTGCTGCATACTCGCGAGTGCGTTCTGCACCTTGCTTCACAATCTTTGAGAGATATTCGTCATTATCGCGGATATCAAGGATGCGTTGGCGTATGGGGAGGGTCACTTTAAGCATGTCCTCAGCAAGTTGCTTCTTTAGATCGCCATATCGTATACTGCAGTCAGCATAAGCCTGGCGGAAATGGTCGGTAGTGTCCTTACCACTTACGAGGTCCATGAGAGTGAATAGATTTTCTACCGGCTGGGATACAGGTGAATTGGGTTCTGTAGGACCGGCATCCGTAACTGCACGCATCACTTTCTTTCGGAGTGTCTTTTCGTCGTCGATAAGGTAGATGCAGTTACCCTCGCTCTTGCCCATCTTTCCGCTGCCGTCAAGACCTGGAACTTTGATAGCTTCACCACCGAAATTGAAGTTTACCGGCTCCTTGAAGTAGTCAACGCCATAGAATGAATTGAAACGTCGACCAAAACGTCGGGTCAGTTCGAGATGCTGTTCTTGGTCTTTACCAACGGGCACATAGTCGGCATGGTGGATAAGGATATCTACAGCCATAAGGGTTGGATAGGTTAGCAGACCTGCATTTACACGTGCATTGTTGTTCTGGTTGCCGATGATCTCCTTCTCGATTTCCTCACTCTCAGAAGTTATGCCAAGGGCTTTTCTTGCCTTGTCTTTGAATGAAGCGGTCCGCATCAGTTCGCCAATGCCGACGTGCATGTTCATAAGGAGATACATTTCTGAAATCTCCGGAATGTCGCTCTGCACATAAAGGATATTTTTATCGGGATCAAGGCCAGCAGCGAGATACTCGGCGAGAATCTGCTTTACGCTTTCATGAAGGGCCTTGGGATCGGGATTAGTAGTGAGTGCATGAAGGTCAGCTATAAAGTAGCGGCTGTCGTAGTCATCTTGCATTTTGACAAATTTCTGAAGAGCTCCATAGTAGTTGCCAAGATGGAGGTTGCCAGTAGAGCGAATGCCGCTTAGCACTATCTTTTTGCTTCCGTCGGGTCGGAGATTGGTGTTCTGGTCGCCTGCCGGGGTTGTCTTTTCTGAATCCATATTTCTGCGGAATTTTGATTTTTATGCAAATTTAATCATAATTAGGGAGATTTGCAAAAAAATAAAGCTTTCTGTGCATTGTTTGCCGCGGTATGACGCACGCGGAGCGTGCTAACTACTCTATGGACATATGAGAAAAAGGGATGCACGAACAGTGCATCCCTACAAGTGTATCTTATAATTCTCAATTCTCAATTATAAATTATAAATTGAAGTAATAAGTCCCGGTAGAGAGGTTGGCATACCAGGAATAGGGCACTCCTCGGAGTGTATACGTTGTCTGGAATGCAGGGATGTCAAGGTTGCCACCTTCCCACATCTGAGTCCAAGGATTCCATGCATTTTCAACTGTCACATCGTAGTAGAAGCCGTTCCATTCCCAACTTACAACCATAGGAACTGTTTCCCAAACTCCTTGTGCATCATAACCAACCGCAATAACTTTCGACTGACCATAGTTATAACCAGGACCGTTGTTGTAAGGGCCGGAAAATGCACCTGGACCCCAAGGGCCACCGTTCATCATGGAGTTACTTGTACCCCACATCGGGACGTTTGGACCGAAACCTGCGCCCGGACCGGGACCCTGCGGAACGTTGGGAGTGAATGCACCTCCTGCTCCTGGAGCAGGTGCGCTGTTGCCAGTATTTGGAGTGAACACTCCTCCCGAGCCGGGAGCCGGAGCGCTATTTTGTGCCGATATAGTGCTTATTGAGAGGATAGCGGCTGCTATCATTGTGAAGATTCTGTGTGCTTTCATAGTTGTTGAAGTTTTAGTGGATGTGTGTTTTTATTACTTAAACGTTTATATAAATAAAAAGGTTTAAAAATCGGAAAAATCCGATCTTTAAACCATTTTTTTTATCTCGCATTACGCATTACGCGACACGCAAGTCAGAGGTTCGGGTTGATCTTGCTCCAGTCTGCAATAGGGGGCATTATACCGAGTTGGATCACTTCGTCGCGCAGTGCGCAGAGGTGCTTGTAGCTCTGTTCGAGTTCCTTCTCCTCTTCCGGAGTACCGGTCATAGGCTGCACTGTCACGCCGTTCTTGTCGATGGTGGTCTCCATTGCCATCATGATGTGTGAGAAACGATCGTTGTTTACATAAGTACCTACCGGCCAGCGGAACATTGCGCCACCCATAGCAGCCTCTATCATTTCAATTGAAAGATAAGCCGGGCTCTGGAATGAACTTCTGCCGCGAAGTTCGATGATTCGCTTACCACCCTGGATCACTCTCTGCTTCAGGTCTTCCCATGCTTCGTGGGTGAGGGGTTCGGTGCCGATAAAGTCTACGAGAGGTTTGCCATTCACCTTTGCTGTAGATGCGAAGACTGCCATTTGCTCGCCATGGCCGCCATATGTACGGCAGTTAACGATATTGTCAGGCTCTACATTGAGTTGCTTTGAGAGCTCGTTGCGCAGACGAGTGCTGTCAAGTGCTGCAAGAGTAGAAACTTGGCTTGGTTTCAGACCGCTATAGAGCAGAGTGATAAGGCCTGTGATATCGGCAGGATTAAAGATAACTACTATATGCTTTACGTCGGGGCAATATTTCTTCACGTTCTTGCCGAATTCCTCAGCAATCTCAGCGTTTCCTTTGAGAAGATCCTCGCGGGTCATGCCTGCCTTGCGGGCTGCACCACCGGAGTTGACAATATATTTTGCATCCTTAAGAGCTTCTGCCACATCGGTAGTATAGGTCAGGTTGAGTCCTTCAAAACCACACTGTTTGAGTTCTTCAGCCACACCTTCAAGTCCAGGACCATATGGATCGTAGAGGCAAATGTTTGGAGTAAGTTTCTTCATGATGGCTGTCTGAGCCATGTTGCTGCCGATCATGCCGGCGGCTCCGA
>CAYNEZ010000003.1:0-43282 GCA_964396365.1 uncultured Sangeribacter sp.
TGCCTTCTTCGAATTCTTTGCCCTTGCCGCTGTCGAAAGAAGCGTAGCGGTCAGCAAGCATCTTTTTGTAGGGAGACTTCTCAAGAACGTTGGCAGCGCATTCAAGAGCGCGAGCCATAGCGTCCATACCTGCGATGTGAGCGATAAATATATCCTCAAGGTCGGTAGAGTTGCGACGAGTCTTAGCGTCGAAGTTTGTACCGCCGTTGCCAAGACCACCATTGCGGATGATCTGCATCATAGCCTGAGTGAGCTCATAGTTGTCGATTGGGAACTGGTCAGTATCCCAGCCATTCTGATAGTCACCACGGTTGGCATCGATAGAGCCGAGCATCCCATTATCAACAGCTACAGCGAGTTCATGCTCGAAAGTGTGGCCGGCAAGAGTAGCGTGGTTAACCTCGATATTAACCTTAAAGTCTTTTTCAAGACCGTGAGCCTTGAGGAATCCAATTACGGTCTCTGTATCTACGTCATACTGGTGCTTGCTTGGCTCCATTGGCTTCGGCTCAATGAGGAATGTGCCGGTGAAACCTTTGCTGCGAGCATAGTCGCGAGCCATAGTGAGCATTGTAGCGAGATGTTCCTTCTCACGCTTCTGGTCTGTATTGAGGAGGCTCATATAGCCTTCACGACCACCCCAGAATACATAGTTCTGACCACCGAGTTCGATAGTGGCGTCGATAGCGTTCTTGATCTGGACTGCAGCACGAGCTACAACGTCAAAGTCAGGGTTTGTAGCAGCGCCGTTCATATAGCGACCATTGCCAAATACGTTAGCAGTGCCCCAGAGGTTCTTGATGTTTGTGCCTGCCATCTTCTCCTTGATGTAAGCAACGACAGCCTTGAGGTTTGCTTCATATTCCTCAACAGAATTTCCTTCTTCAACGAGGTCAACATCGTGGAAGCAGAAATATTCAACACCAAGTTTCTCCATGATCTCGAAACCTGCATCAACTTTATTCTTAGCGCGTTCGACAGCAGTCTCACCAACGTTCCAAGGGAATTTCTTTGTGCCGCCACCAAACTGGTCGCCACCTTCAGCGCAAAGAGTGTGCCACCAAGCCATAGCGAACTTGAGCCATTCTTTCATAGGTTTGCCAAGGATGAGCTTTTCAGCGTCATAGTAACGATAGGCGAGGGGATTATAGCTTGAAGTGCCCTCGAACTTGATTTTCCCTATACCGGGAAAGTATTCTTTCTGTGCCATTTTTTGATATTATTTTGGAGTTTTTAGGTTATTTTTGATAGGATTTATAGGCCTTATGGGTCTTATAAGAGGTATATTTTTATAAGATTTATAAGACTTACAATTCTGTATTATGCATTATGCATAAGGTTGAGGCGTTCCTTCCAAAGCTTATAAGCTTCAAGATAGGGCTTGCGGTCGGCCGGCGGAGTTATCTCTGTGATTTTTTTGAGAGTAGCAAATGCCTCGTTGTGATCCTTATAGATTCCTGCTCCGATTCCGGCACCCTTGGCTGCTCCAACACTTCCATCGGTTTCATAAAGTTTGATAGTGGCGCCGCTTACTGCAGCAAGAGTTTCGCGGAATAATGGACTCAAGAACATATTGGCGTGGCCTGCGTGGATAGTATCTACCTTAATACCCATCGCTTCAGTGATTTCGATGCCATACATGAAGGAGAAAACTATACCTTCTTGTGCGGCACGCATAAGATGAGCTTTATTATGGATGTTAAAGTTAATGCCGAAGATAGAACATCCGATTTCCTTATTTTGCAGGATACGTTCTGCGCCGTTCCCGAAAGGAATGATGCTGACACCTTCTGCACCCACGGGAACAGATTCTGCCATACGGTTCATGTCATCGTAGCTCATGCCCGGATCTGCGATGTTTCTCTTTATCCAGCTATTGAGAATGCCTGTACCATTGATGCAAGTGAGCACACCTACACGAGGGGCTTCTGCTGTATGATTAACATGTGCAAAGCAGTTTACACGAGATTTAGGATCACAGTCAATTTTGCCGTTGATTGCATATACTACTCCGGATGTGCCGCCTGTAGCAGCAATTTCTCCGGGATTGAATACGTTGAGGCTTAAAGCATTATTTGGTTGGTCACCAGCTCGGTAAGTGACGGGGGTACCGGGCTCGAGGCCAAGTTCTTTTGCCGGTTCGGGAAGAAGACGACCCTGAATGCTGAAAGTTGGTTTCACTTCAGGCAGAATCTCCATATCAAAACCGAAATAGTCCATCAAGAATTTGGCTGGAGCATTCTCTTGGAAGTCCCAAAGCACATAATTGGAAATTCCTTCAGGAGTAGTGCATATTTCACCGGTCATCTTCATCGCAATGTAATCGGCGGGGAGCATAATCTTATAGATTTTCTCAAAGACTTCCGGCTCGTTTTCTTTGACCCAAGCAAGTTTTGCAGCAGTGAAGTTTCCGGGGGAATTAAGAAGATGAGAGAGGCATTGCTCTTCACCCAATTCTTCGAAAGCTTTCTGTCCGTATGGAACTGCACGAGAGTCGCACCAAATTATAGCATCGCGAAGCAGATTCCTGTCTTTGTCGATGCAAACGAGGCCATGCATTTGGAAAGAAAAACCAATGGCCTTGATGTCTGTCGGGTTAACCTTAGAGATTTCAAGAACACTTTTTGTGACTTCTTTAATATACTCCCACCAGTTTTCGGGATTCTGTTCAGCCCAACCAGGTTTAAGTGCTTTGATAGGAGCTTCTGATTTCGGGAAGAAATCGGTAGCCACGCATTTTCCGCTTTCGGCGTCAACGATACTTGCCTTTACGGAGGAAGTACCTATGTCGTAACCTAATAAGTACATTTGATGTCGTGTTTATGGTATATATATTATGGTATTATCTTTTGCTATGTGGCACATTGTCCACTTTTGACTACAAAGTTAATAAATAATTCAGACTTACAAAAACTTTTGGCAAAAAAATATTCAAGTTTTGTTTACAGAAATTTAAGGTTATAGGATTGTGAGGTCAGATAGTTATGAAGCGATAGCAATTGAAAGGTTTGCAGAAGTTAAAATATATTATTAATTTTGCACAAGAAACAACTTCACTGGCTCACAAAGACTATGAAACATACGTCTGATTTTAATCTTAAGGGGCATTTGGCAATGCTTGGTGCAAATGTGTGCTGGGGCTTGATGTCTCCGGTTGCAAAACTGGTGTTTGCATCAGGGGTAATAGCTCCAATCATAATGGTAGACTTCCGGATAGCCGGGGCTGCCCTTCTTTTTTGGTTGACATCCATCTTCACTACTAAAGAACATGTCCCATTGGGAGATAAACTTCGACTTTTTGGAGCAGGCATGATCGGAATACTTCTTAATCAAGGATGCTTCATAATAGGAGTCAGTTATACTTCGCCAGGAGAGGCATCTCTTGTCACTACTACCATGCCAATGTGGGTGATGCTGCTCGCTTGGCTTTTCCTCAAAGAACCTATTACGTTGAAAAAAGCCGGCGGCATAGTGCTTGGAGCGGCCGGAGCCCTTATTCTTGTGCTTGGAGGTAAGAGTGCGATAACAGGGGGCGATAATCCGGCTTTAGGCGACTTTATTGTGCTTATAGCCCAGCTTTCCTATGCATTATATCTTACCTTATACCGGAATTTCATCAAGAAGTATTCTCTTATCACTTTGATGAAATGGATGTTTTTATCGGCTTCTATGGTTGGATTGCCGGCCACGATAAATTTTATAAGTTCCACTGAGTGGTCAAGGATATCAATCTCTGAGTGGATTGGAGTGGCATATGTTGTGGTGATGGCAACATATATAGCATATATATGCATTATGATAGGACAAAAAAATCTTCGACCTACAATAGTAGGTATGTATAACTATGTGCAGCCTATTGTTGCCACTATAGTAGGTATAATCCTTGGAATGGATCACTTTACTTTGCCAAAAGCAGTGGCTGTAGTTTTGATTTTCTCGGGTGTATATCTTGTCACAATGTCGAAAGCTGCTCCAACATCGATTAGCATTCGAGATCAACGATCAAATCGCTAATGATTAGCGCAAAGTGCTCCGAGTCAGGAAAGATCTTCATATCTGAAATCTATCTCCATTGTGATGGTAGGGCAGAAATCTTTCTGAAAAGCAAGGCGAGGACTTCCATCAGAAGTATATATGATGCCACAGAACTTAAATTTCAGCTTGTGGAGTGCATTTTGCATAGGACTGTTATCAGCATGAGTATCTATTCGAATATTGTCGATAAAGGTCTTGCAGTAGTCTACACAAGCCTTAAGCATTCCACCACGGGAACCGCTTGACGCAATGCGATGGATAGTGCCATATGGTTTGTCGTTTAGCCACTTGCCGTTTTCGATTTTTTTATAGGTTCTGTCTTCTCCAAGGATGAAGGAAAATACCATCAGGATTTTTCCTTCATCATCTTCAGCCAAGAAATGGCTATAGTGGGCTATATCTGTGAGAATTGTGTTTCGGTCCGGGTATTCTCCAGCCCATTGACTGAAATTACCCTGAGAGCGCATATAATGTTTTGCCGAATCATACACATCCATGATTCGATCGATATCTTTGGCGGTGCTTCGTCTGATCGCTATTTCTGTTTCCATACTCATCTAACAATATTAATGCGGATTTTGGTTGAATTTTAGATTTTTTAGTTAATTTTGCATTCGTAAATAAGTCGAAACAACTTCGACAATTTGTGTTTTAAAATTCTAATGAGATGAAAACAAAACTATCTTTTCCGGTATTGTTCGCCATTTCCGGAATTTTGGGAGCAACGGCTGCAGACTTTAATGAGAACTTCTGCGACAGTACTCTTCGAATAGACTACATATTTGGTGGAGGACCGAGTGGTGTGAAAATCATGATGGATTCCCAGTCTAAGCAGGCGGGTTGGGCTGGCAGGAGAAATCGTTTGAATGACGTGCCGACGGCAGGAAATGGAACTATCTTGGTGACTGATCCACTTACAGGCGACACACTCTATCGACATTCCTTCTCGTCACTTTTTCAAGAATGGATATACACTCCGGAAGCCAAAGAGAAGGAAATGGCATTTGAAAATTCTTTTTTAGTACCATTGCCAAAAAAAGAAGCGGATATCACCATCAGCTTGCGAAGCAACCGTCATGAAGAAATAGGGAGAATCACACATAGATATCGACCAGATGATGAACTAATTGCTCTTCGTGGCCAAGAGCCAATTGCTCATAAATATATACATAAAGGTGGAGACCCGAGTGAAACCATAGACATTGCTATACTTGCGGAGGGCTACAGAGAGGAAGAAATGGATACCTTTATCAATCGAGCATCCCGCATAGCAGATGAGATTCTCAGCTACGAACCGTTTGCTTCGAATAAAGACAAATTCAATGTGGTGGCTGTCATGACGCCTTCGAATGAAAGTGGAGTGAGCATTCCCTTGAAAAAAGAATGGAAAGACACAGCGTTTGAATCCCATTTCAGCACTTTTTATTCATCAAGATATCTCACGACTCCAAGAGTGTGGAAGTTGCATCGTTCGCTTGAAGGAATTCCTTATGAGCATGTGCTTGTGCTTGTAAATACTCCTGCCTATGGAGGAGGTGGTATCTACAACAGCTATCAGATAGCTACCGCCGATCATGACTTGACACTTCCGGTGGCAGTGCATGAGTTCGGCCATAGTTTTGCCGGGCTTGCTGACGAGTATTTTTATACTGAAGAAGAAGATGGAACATACCCTCTTGACATAGAGCCATGGGAACAGAATATCACTACTATGGTTGATTTTGACTCAAAATGGAAGGATATGCTGACTCCCGGAGTGGAAGTGCCAACTCCTTGGACTGACAAGGGAGGCAAGAGAGAAGAGCGGATGAAAAGGGCTGCAGAAGAAGACCGAACCAAAGAAGTTGTGGTCGGTGCTTTTGAAGGAGGCGGTTACAAATCAAAGGGTATCTACAGGCCGGTTGAGACATGCAGGATGCGAGACAATCATAACCCCACATTTTGCCCTGTATGCGAAAGAGCCATACGACAAGTGATTGAGTTTTATACAGGAAAATAATAATAAAGGAAGCTTTAAAGCTTCCTTTATTATTATTTTAAGTATCATTCAAAACAAAGGGACCTAAAATTTATATGTGAGCATCAGATGTGATCCGAGTTGCTTGCTTTGCACACACGGATACGATTCTATGGAGTTCCTATAGTATTGAGGCTTCCATATTATGTTCATATCATCATACCATGTTGTCCTGACATAATAATCTATACCACCCGTGATATAGAAATTATTATGCAATTTATAGTTGACAGATCCCTCAAGATGATTGAAAGTGGTATTTCCACGGTCGCCTCCTTCGATTTCAATTTCAAGTCCGGGAGCAGAATACCATATGAAACTGGAGTCAAAGTTATTCTTGGTAATGGTTTTATATAATTGATTGGCAACTTTTACAGAAAATTTATCGTTTGCAAGAGCCCAGTTAAGACCTGCTTTTACTGAATATCCCATCCCCCAACTGTAGTTTCTATGATATTCCCGATAGAAGTCGGTCAATACCCCGGCAAGCGGCACAGCGTTTAAATGCACATATCCGTCAAGCGACATCTGTTTGTTAGGGATAAACCTTGCCATCGCTCCTCCACCGACACAAGCAGGAATGCCAAGTTTGTAAGGTATTGTCTCAGGAAAATACTCTACGTAATATTCTTCTTTATATTCAGATCTTATGGTGTCGGAATCAAAGAAATCGAAATGCTGATAGAGTCCGACATTAAGGTTTAATTTCTCTTTGTCGATGAGTTCCTTGCTTAGCAGACGACCCATTATCTCAATTCTGCCAATGAGTGGTTGGGTTGATAAGGCCTGTAGTTCCAGGTTGAAGGAGAAATAATCATATGGAGTCTTAGTGGATTCTTCAAATCTGTCGCCATATTCAATGTTGATTTCAGCTGCCGGTCCTATCTTCCATCCTTCATTATCAATCATAGTCAGGTATCTGGCACCTAAAGAAGCTTCGATGCTTATAGGCGGAAGACCAAACCTTCGTCCGGAAGTAGCTCTCTTCTTCCAAGCCTGACCTGTGACTAATCTTGTGATGCCACGCATAGGATCAAGAATGAAAGCCGCTACTTCGCGGCCAATACGTTCTCCACCGGTAGATCGGTCGTTTAGTACGAGATCCGATGCTCTGTAGAATACCTCTCCCAGTGCAGCTCCACCTATTGGGGTGGCAATAATATCGTTGGTAGAAGGATATTCACATTCCATAAACATTTCCCACATTGCACTTCCTCCAATGGCAAACAGCTCTGACTGCCAGAAGTTGAATCCATTTGAGCGCCCTGCATTATAGAACAATGATCCGTTGTAAGGGTGGGCAAACATGTTTGTGTTGAGATGGTCGTTGTCCCATTCAAAACCATGTCTGAAGTTTTTCTTTATAGTCTCCCATGAAATATAGGCGTAATGACCTTTTAGGGCATAGCGATCGAATGCCCATAGACCCATATTAAGTCCGAAAACTTCTGCACCCGCTCTCCAGAAGTTCTTCTTTTGATGGTATGTGATATCCGCACTGTCAGGAACGACTGGAGTCGATACTATATGCCGATAGGGTACACGATGCTTATAGCTTCCACGTTTCCATTTGTTGCCGTAAGCATGACGGTTGACATTCGTTTTCAATGAATCAAGAAAAACATCATAATTGTTTTGGGCAACAATTGGAGGTGCAATGGCTAAAGCCACAGCAAAAGATAATATCAAAGATATAAGGCGTTTACGAGTCATATCTTCTATGAGAATATTTGAGGCGTTATTTCTGATGCAAAATTAAGCAAAATATCTAAAAAAACAAACCCCATTACGATACATATGCTATCATATGCTGAGAATATAAGATGGGCTCTAATTCAAAGTTTAACTTTGCAGAGAGTTTTGCCGAGCCGGTGTATGTCTGCTTCTATGGAATGGACTTCTTCTAATGACAACGAATCATTGGAGTTCGAACGATGGTTATGCATAAACAAATTTATTTGTTCAGCTCCTTCTTTGATAGGCTTAAGAATGGAATTAAGCTTTTCATAGATGTCTTTAGAACTCTTATCGTTTTCAAAAGAAACATTTTTAGTCATATTTAGACGGACGCAATCCTTAAGATATGCTTCTTGGAGTTTCATCCACATACTATATGGAATTCCTAAAATCTCTTCAAGTTTCATAGCTGTTTCTGATGAAAGATTTCCTCTTGCTTTAAGCATTCTGCTAAAATTAGACGGTTTCATCCCAAGTAGTTGAGCGAAATCCTTCTTATGTATGTCTCTTGCTTTTAACTCATCTTCTAAAATATCGTAGGGATGTATAGGTGAAGATGGAAAAAACTGATCTTTTTTATTTGTCTCCATAATGTTCAGAAATTTCTAAAATATTGATTTTTATGCCATTCTCAAGTTCTGTGAAAATAAGTCTGAATTTTGATTTAAATCCTATTCTTACACTGCTTCTGCCTGCATAGTCAAATTTAAGTTGTTCATAATGAAGTGACTTTAATGTATGGAGCATACAACAATTATCAGCTAAGGTTAGGATTTCCATTACCTTATCCAAATCATTTCGGAGTTGCTTGTTGCTTTTCCATTTAGTGTAGGGCCTACCAATAGCAGTGCCATGAAGAATAAATTCTTTTATTTCTTCATTTTCATATTCTATTATCATATCAGATTATATTTTCAGGTGCAAAGTTAATGAAAAATTATCATAGATGATAATTTTTTGGGTGATTTTTCATTATTGTTTTTGAATGTAAAGATTTTTTTGTAATTTTGCAATGTTAGAACCGTTGGCAAAGCCTCGTTTGGGTTAGCGGGCGGGTCTGACAGACATATTGAATTAAATTAAGCGTATATCAGACGCTTATTCTTGACGCCTTGAAATCTGGCAGTTTCAATCCATAGTCAGGGATGAGACAACGATAGATGCTCATGGGTATGTTATATCCTTTTCTTCGGATTGTGTCTATACATAGTCTGTTGGTGATGTTTCATACATGCGTGAGGCTTCTGCCGTTGCTCGTTCTACTATGGAGGGCAAGCCAGAGCCTCAAGGCGTGGAACGAGCAACAGATACAGACTCTTCACGCTTTTTGTTTTATTTAGCCGGTCCTTTTGTAGAGTCTAAGGACTTGGAGATATTATTATGAAACGATTAATTGTTTCTATCACTTTACTTATCTGCTTCGTGACACCTTTGCTATCTGCTAACGGAAGCGCTGGAAAAGGAGTTATGTGGGAACTTAAGAAAGGAGTACTCACAATATCTGGGAATGGCCCAATGAAGGATTTTGGTAAGGATCGCCCATGGATTCCTGAAAACGTTGAGAAGCTAATAGTGGAGGAGGGGGTGACAAGAATTGGGAACAATTTATGTCGAGATTGTAAAAACCTTACTCAAGTTACCATTCCTTCTTCGCTTATATCTATTGGTGAAAATGCATTCATGTCATGTAGGAGTCTTTCAGATTTCCATATTCCTTTTGGAGTTGAGGAGATCGAAGACCGAGCATTCTATGATTGTAATGCTTTCTTTGAAGTTGATATTCCTGTAAGTATGAAATATATTGGGAAAGAGGCTTTTGCAAAATGCAGTAGTCTTACAACTGTACGTATGGCAAGAAACATTGAAAGTATTGGAGATAAAGCTTTTGATGAATGTCGAATTCTTGCTAATCTATCGGGCCTTCCTGACTTCATTACAAAGGACACATATCAAAAATTTGGATTTAATCGGGTTGCTGTAAGTAAGTATTGGGATAGGAAGGAAGAAATGGCAGCAAGGTACGGAAATGTTTCAGAAACAGAAGAGATTAATAGGAGTGATAAGGTTAAGATGATCCCATCGGATGTTGATACAGAGATTCCGTTTACAGGAAGGAATAACAAGAATACTTTTGCACTAATCATAGCTAATGAAAATTATGGCAAGTTGGCCAACGTGCCTTATGCCATTAATGATGGGGAGACTTTTGCTCTCTATTGCCGACGTACACTTGGTATTCCTGAAAAAAATATCCTGATTTATAAGGATGCATCTTATGGATTAATGCGAGAGGCTTTTGGAGATCTTCAACTTATCAATGATTTTGCAGGCGAAAATATGAATGTAATTGTATATTATGCTGGACATGGTGCCCCGGATGATGCTACGCTCGAACCTTATCTAATTCCGGTGGATGCAGGAAGAATTAACAAGAACGTCTGTATTTCTTTGGGATCAATCTATCAGGATCTTGGTAATATGAAGCTAAAATCAGCGATAGTGTTTCTTGATGCATGTTTCAGCGGAGGAACTCGTGAGGACAAGATGGTGATAGCTGATTCACGCGCTATAGCTCGTGTGCCAAAAAAACAAGGATTGACAGGTAAGGTTGCAGTCCTCTCTGCCACGAGTGATGACCAGACTGCATTGCCCTATCATGAAAAAGGACACGGTATGTTCACTTACTATTTATTAAAGTGTCTTCAAGAAACACGAGGTAATATTACTCTTTCAATGCTCAAAGATTATATTACGAAGGAAGTTTCCCTTAATTCTGCTATAATAAATCGTAAGTTGCAGACTCCAACGTTCTTTGTGTCGAATAGTGCCTCATCTTTGTGGGATAATTGGATGCTAATTGATTAATTAACAATATATAAAATAATATGAATAAAAAGTTACTACTTTTACTTATTGTCATTCTATCATTTGGATTTGTCCAAGCTCAGAATGCTAACCGTAGTGGTATTTTTCTGGAACTTGGTGCCGGTGGCTTGATCGGTAGCACTCCACGAAAGAGTTTATCAATCGTAGATGATGTAATGTATTTCAAATATCTTTCCGGACCTACAATAGATTGTGGTGTAGGAGGACGTTTGAGGATGAATAATCATTGGGCATACGAATTAAAAATAGATGCTATGTTACCGGTATCAAGTCCTATAAATAATATGATTCTCCGATGTTTACCATTAGGATTCCGATATACAAGTCAAGAAATTTGGAAAAACAATAGTCTTTACGGTCATGTTAATGTAGGAGTTGCCCTTGCTGCTAATAGAGGAATAATAAATTATGAAGGTATTGAGAATAAAACATATTATTACAATACACCTGAGCGAGAGATAAAAGGTTTTTCTTCTTCAGTTGGGCTTGGTGTAGCATATTCTTTAGGTTTCGGTGTTAATATCACAACTCATTTTTATACAGAGGCATGCTGGAAGGGACAAACAATATTTGACAGTTTCGTAAGGAATGGAAGAGCAATTGCCAATTATGGAACATTGGGTATTATATTTGGATATAGATTTTAAACTGAGTAATAATTCAAAATGAAATTACTTCAAAAATAAAATTGTAATTATTAATATTTATTTGTATGAAAATCAAGGATATTATATTGATTCTGTGTTTATCATTACTTTGCTCATGTGCAGAAGAAGATCTATATGGAGTGGGTGTATTGGAATGTAGTGTTGAAGTGTCTATGGTGCTTCCCACTTCTGCAGAAATTAAGTTTTCTATCCCAAATGATATGGATAATATACTTAAAGTTGGTTCGGAAGATCCTAGAATCTGTTTAATTGACCGACCACTCAATCCTTCAGAAGATTTTTGGAAAGAAGTTGATTTTACATTTCATTTTTCATTGATTTCTAAGAATGAACAAAATAATTTATATCAGTATTTTTGTTATGATTTACAACCAAACAAGACATATTATGTCTTATTGAGAACCCCTATGAGTCATATGGACGAAGGAGAAGGTAATGATTTAGTATACTATACAAACTGTTCGTTTACAACGCCGAAGGAAGGCGATTTATCAGCATTCCCATTAGGTTCTGAGATAAAATGTGAATTAGATTCAAATTGGTCCTTTTTGGATCAAACAAGGATTAAACTTTCATTTCCTTCAAAGTGGAGTTGTGATATTAAAAACAGTGTTTTGTTATTAAGTGAATTTCCTAATATGCAGGATCCAATCAAAAGTGTGGGCATA
This sequence comes from uncultured Sangeribacter sp., assembly GCA_964396365.1. Taxonomy (GTDB): domain Bacteria; phylum Bacteroidota; class Bacteroidia; order Bacteroidales; family Muribaculaceae; genus Lepagella. The sequence continues at coordinate 12,012 of CAYNEZ010000003.1, forward strand.
TATATTGGTAGCAATGATCATGAAGCAGAACTTTATGAATATATATTTTCCTTCCCTAAATTAGCTCCGAATATCTATTATTTAGAATTTCAAGGAACTTTGAGTTATAGTTATTATGCATCTTATGAAGATGTCAAAATAGATATCACAAATTGTCTTGATTTAACCTCACTTAATAAATAAGTAGTTGTGTATTAACTATACGAACACCCATTTTATGATTCTCAATACTATTATGATTGTTTTTTCAAAACCACATCATAATGAAATTCTGTTTAGAATTATTACATTCTTAATATTTACAAGTCTTTCTTATGGCTATATATTGTCTAAGGAGAAGGAGGTAAGTGGGAGGTACACGTATTATATTCCATATAATGTGGCGAGAGATAAGGCGGAGCAGATTGCGTTTGAAAGAGCTCGGATTCAAGCGATCGCTGATGAATTTGGGACTGTGCTTACTCAGCATAGCCGCATAGATATGAGGTCTTCTAATGGGAATGAGAATTCTGATTTTTGGTCATCTGCATCATCTCTCGTAAAAGGAGAGTGGATCTCTACTATTGGAGAGCCCAAATTTGAACCTTTTATTGAGAATGGGAATTTTGCAATCCGTTGCGAAGTAAAAGGTATTGCACGAGAGATAAGTGCTCCTAAAGCTGAGCTTGATGTGAGACTTCTTTGTAATGGCACTACGGATGCTTATGAGTCTTCTAATTTCAAATCTGGCGACAACTGCTATTTGGCATTCACTACTCCGGTGAAAGGTGCGATAGCAGTCTATCTCGAAGATGAAACTGGAACATTGAATTGTATGCTTCCATATTATGCCCAAACTCAGACCTGTACTCCTGTTACTCCCGGCGAAAGACATATCTTTTTTGCTTCTAACGATGGTGATCAGGAAAAATATCAGCTTCTGACCGACAAGGAGATTGAAAGAAATATGATCTATGTAATATTCTCACAAAACGAGTTTATTAAACCAATAGACAAATCGAATGGCAAGGAGCTTTCCTTGAAGACGCTGTCATCTGAAAATTTCCAAAATTGGCTTCAGAAAGCGCGAGCGCTTGACCATACTTTTCAAGTTGTCACTATTCCGATAACTATTACTTCAATATTTGAATAAATGATGACCCCCGGCTTCAGTAAAAGAAGTCGGGGGTCTTAGTGAGGGCGCATGCGGAGCATGCTTCATTACTAAGTTTGACCTATGAGGTAATGGTATTTATTCTCTGACTACTCTGGTGAATTCGGGAGTCTGGCCTTGTGGGGCTAAGACGTAGATGATGGCGTTGGTTTCTGATCCATCGGGTGCTGTGGATTTTACTCCGAATTCGTATTCAGTGCCGTCGGGAGTTTCGCGTGATGCTACAGAGACCGGATTTCCAAGTGGGAACTGGTAGTTGTCGCAGGCTGCGTGGAATATGACTGCTTCTTTGTCTGTGACATCAGTGGGTTCGGAGAAGTTGGGGAGTGGTTCGATCTCGCCTTCGACATAGCCGTTTTCGATGAGGAATCGCTTGATTTCTTGCGGAGCTTTGGTAATCCTTGCATTCCTTACCCCATATCCCTCCTTAACATCAGCTGATGGAAGTGCGACAGCCATATCGAGGGTTGCTTTTTCTATACCTCCGCTACCGAATGTGGCAAATGTCACAATGTCCTTTCCTTCAAGTTTATTATCGGCAATGAATGATGCCATAGGAAGAGCATATGTGCCTCCCCAGATTGGAAAACCGATGAATATGGTGTCATAATCATCGAGGTTGACAGAAAGCTGCTTCACTTCTATTTTCACACTATCATTCTTTTCTTGCATCCAACGAGCGATAGTCTGTCCGTAGTCCCCATCATAGGGATTGACAGCAACAATAGAGTCTATGTCGCATCCAAGTTGACTCTGTAATTCTTCTGCGACAGTTTTCGTGGCACCAGTCTGTGAATAATAAAGTACGAGAGTCTTTCCTTCCGATTTCTCTGAGTCATCACTTTTTGAAGACTTGCATGCTACGCCGCACATTATCATGAGGGCAACGATTAGAAAAAGATGAAGCTTTTTCATGGTGGTTTGTGTTATTTATTTGAAAGTATTCTAACTATGGTAAATGAATAGGCGGGAACATTTACAGATCCGTTAATTTCAGATTTTGAAACGACCGGTTGGACTTTTGTATCTCTTGGATCGCCTGATAATACAGACACTTCAGCCATTCCGGAAGGATATCCATCAAGTTTTACGTCAATTCCAACAGGAAGCATATTTGCAATTCTTACGATTGTATCGCCCGTATTTTCATCTATCACAGTGGAAATTCCGAATCTGTTTGTCACATCATCACTGGTGATTTCTTTTGGGGATTTTTCGCATTTATCACAGCATTTTTCCTGCAGTGTTATTGAAGAGGGAATGTAAGTGTTGCCGGAATTTGCTCCATACATTTGTTGCACGTAGTAGTCGGGAGAGACTGAAATGCTCTCGTTGTCGAAATAGATAAGGTCTGGTCGCCACTGAGTGCGTCCTTTCTTGGATAGAAGCGGAGCATATGAAGTCATGGTGACAACATCAGCGTTTCGTTCTACGTCTGTCAGGTATAGACCTATTGAGAGAGCACATTCGAGGTTTGATTCCCTGCCAGGGTAGTGGGAGGCGTATTCCCCAAGATAAACTTTTGGACCGTTACGGTCGTAATCATCATAGAAATTACGGTTGTTGACGTACCATCCGGGAGCTACGTAGTAGTGCTCATCAACAATCTCAACATTTTCTTTTCTTGCAAAATTCCATCCTTCCTCATAGTCTGAGCCTTCAAAAAACGGACCGACAGTACCCACAACCGTGATCTCGGGATACTTGGCATTGACTGCGTCGCGAATCATCTTGAATCGGGTCTTGAATGTCTCGCTGATAAGGTCCTCATTGCCTATTCCAAGATATTTCAGACCAAATGGAGCCGGATGTCCGGCTTCAGCACGTTTTTTGCCCCATTCAGAATCTGCCGGACCATTTGCATACTCCACGAGATCAAGAATGTCTTGAATATATGCGGGCATGTCTTCCAAAGGAATTCCACATTGCTGGCCATTTGATGTCAATTCATCGTGACTATAGCGTGAATGACGTGAAGAATTTTGGCAGGGAACGCCTGCTGCGAGCACAGGAAGAGGCTGCATACCAAGGTCTTCACAAAAAAGGAAATATTCATAAAATCCAAGTCCACGACTCTGATGGTAACCCCAAAGATTTGGTAGGGGCTTGCGTGTTTCGAGAGGTCCGATAGAGCCTTTCCAATCATAAATATTATCTATGCCGTTGCCATGGCTTACACATCCACCGGGGAAACGCATGAATTTAGGCTGGAGGTCTGCAAGGGTCTGGGCAAGATCTTCCCTCAATCCATTACGGTGACCTTTGAATGTCTTTTCCGGGAAAAGTGAAACCATGTCGAGATTCACTTCACTATTTTTAGGAATCTCAATACTGAGCTTTGCGTCGCTACAATCGGCTTTTGCAGTAAGGGTGGCATCAAGCGTAGTCCAGCTTTTGCCGGAGGGAACATTGATTTTTTCTTGAGCTATAGTTTTTCCATCTTTGTCGGTCAAAGTGACTTTGAGAGTGGTTTTGGAAGCAGTCCTCGCAAAGACATTAAAGAGATATTTCTCGCCTTTCTTCACTACAATTCCATCAAAGCCCTTGTTGGTAAGTATGCCTGCCTTATTGGTGGTTTTGCAAATGGCATAATGACTATTGTTGGGATGGATTGGGTCTTCCGTAGATATTATGAATTCAAGGTTTGCTGAATCCCAATATGAAGTAGGGGTCCATTCCTTGCGGTCTTTGTCAGAGTATTCGAAATCTCGGTTTTGGATAAGTTCTGCATATAAACCTCCGTCTGCACCATAGTTGATATCTTCAAAGAATATGCCTATAAAATTGTCAGATATCGGTTTTGAGTTAGTTTTGTCAAGTGTGACTGTAGCTATAAGTGGTTTTAGGTCTTTGAATCGCCATGGATCCTGGTCAGAGCGTTCATCATTTTGGGCATTTTTAATAGATTGGAAGTGAACATAGCCATCAAGCTTATTAATAAGGTCGGAATCAACAGTAAGCATGGTTCCCTTCACGTCATTGCCTTGTACTGAGGCCTCGGACAGTGGTAGGAATTTTACGGAGGAGGGAAGTTCCTTCATGAAGTCTGAGTTGCTTCGACGGTATTCCTGAGGAGACCAATGTTCAAGATCCATTGTGGATGTGAAAGCCACAACGTCGCCGTTTTTATCGGGATTGAATATTACCCAGTACTTTCCATCGTTATCTTGACCGATACGCACGTTATGCATCTTTTTGCCACTGCCCCATGCTCCATAGTCAGAACCAAGGAAAGAATGGAAGTTCCCTATAGTTTTCCAATCTTTGTTTGAAGCGGTGCGGGTAGCGAGTTTCAGACCTCCATTTCCGTCAGGCATAGAGAATGCCAACATTTCCACAGGTGTTCCGGCTATTATTTCAGAGACTCCTGTCGTAGCCAGGGCAAGTGACATCCCCAGTCCTATCTTAAAGAGTAATTTCATGTTTGTTTTAACTTAAGTTATTTCTGCAAATTTAATAATTAAATCGCTTAAATCAAATCTTTCTAAGAGTTTTATTTTTAAGATACAGATTTTTTTTGTAATTTTGCGGTGTATAGGACACTATAAAAGATTATAGTGTAGAAATAGAATTATTAATTCATTATATTTTTATGGTAAAATTATACTCATTAAAATCTGCTTGTGTAATAGCATTGGCTGTAATGGCAAACGTAGCAGTTGGCCAAAATATCAAGGTTACTTCCCATGGTAATCCTGTGTCTAACGGTGATGTCATCGAGTTGCCATATGAATTAGAGGACTTCAGTGAATACGGAGAGGGTATGGCAAATTATACCTGGAACCCTCACTTGGAAGCGTCTACTACAGAAGGGTCAGTAGCTATATCAGTTGCTGTGTCGGCAGATGACAAGGCAAACGGTGTTTCAATATGTTGGCCAACACAGTGTGTCATGGTTAATCCCGGATCCACTGTAACAGCAAATGGTACTATCGATACAACTCCAGCCGATCTTCAGACGCATAGGGAAGTATTTACATATTCCTTAAATGATGTGCCTACGGAAGAAGGAAACATCAAGGTAGAAGTCACCTCAGATACTGAGACAATAGGATTTACAATAAAATGTTTATTGAAGGATGCCAATGGAGTAGGCGAAAACTTGGCAGACGATAATGCAGTGTCTGAATACTACACCATCCAAGGTATTCGTGTAGCTGAGCCCCAGAAAGGACAACTTTACATAGAGCGTAAAGGCCAGAAAGTGGTGAAACGTATTTTCTGATTTGAAAATTTTACAAAATTAGAATCGACGTCGTAAGTGATATAAAATCTTACGACGCCGATTTTTTTTATTGGATTCATGTTAAGACCTCGTCTCAGTTTTGCTGAAAATGATTCTAAGGAGGGCATTAAAGTCAGTTGAAATGATTCATTGCAAAGGCAGGTCCTGAGAGGCAATAGGCTGATACGCAATCAGCAGCTTTGTCGAGAATGGCGGGGAGTTCCTTGCGTTCGTCAGGAGTGAAAACTCCAAGCACGAAATCAATCTGATGGCCACGTGTAAACTCGTTGCCCACACCTATTCGAAGTCGGGCATAGTTGGTATTGCCTAACTCTGAAGCGATATTCTTCAAGCCGTTATGTCCACCGTCAGACCCCCTCTGCTTAAGTCGGATAGATCCGAAGGGGAGTGCAAGGTCATCTACCACAACGAGAAGATTTTCCAATGGAAGCTTCTCTTGATTCATCCAGTAGCGTACTGCAACGCCACTTAGGTTCATAAAAGTGGACGGTTTAAGAAGCAAGAGTTCACAATTCTTAATCTTCACTGTTGTCATGTCGCCATATCGACATGATTTCCAGGTGGAACCAGCCCGGTCAGCAAGCACATCGACCACCATGAAACCAGCATTATGGCGTGTGCCGACATAGTCAGGCCCAATGTTTCCAAGCCCGACAATAAGATACCTTTTCATAGTAGAAATATTTTGAGTCAGATCCTTTTCCTTTTTAGTATTTTTTAGAAATGGTCTGAGTAAATGATCCCATATACCCATAATAATCAAAGTGGGGTATAAATGTTAAAACAAAGGCGATATGGAAGTCCATACCGCCCGAAAATTTTCTGTATGCGTGTGATTACTCTGCCTTTGCAGCTGCACCACGGGCAGCTCTTGTAAGCTGAACTGCGCAGACAACAGCGTTCTTAGCGTTCATCAGCTCGAGACCTTCGAAGTGGAGGTCGCCAACTGCGAGTGATTTGCCAAGACCGAGATGGTCGACATTTACCACAAGCTGTTCGGGGATTTCATTGTAAAGAGCCTTAACTTTAAGTTTACGCATAGAGAGCTGGAGCTTACCACCGGCTTTAACACCTTCAGCGTGACCTACTATCTTAACAGGCACTTCCATGATAATGGGTTTATCAGGATAAACTTCAAGGAAGTCAATGTGGAGAACAGTATCCTTAACAGGCTGGAAAGCGAGGTCTTTCATGACAGCTTTACGAACCTTACCATTGAGTTCGAGGTCGATTTCGAAGATTTCGGGAGTATAGATGAGTTTACGTACATCTTCTGACTTCACTGCGATGTCAGTTGTGATCATGCCACGCTTTTCGTCGAGTTCTACAAGCTTCTCACCCGGTTCGAGAGTGCCGGTGAAGGGGAGTTCTACAAGTTTGCCACCGTTGAGCACAGCGGGGATTTTTCCTTCGTTGCGGAGGGCTTTTACTGCCTTCTTGCCAAGGTTTTCACGAGCCTCAGCTTTGAGTTCGAATTTTTTCATGTCGTCTGTTGTGTTACTAAAAATAATTTATTATTTCCCATCACACTGTGGGTCCGGTTCCGGGCATTCCCGATGCCTTTCAACCGCCCTTTCTTGCTTTTGGGCTTTTCAAGATGCAAAATTACAAAAAATAATTGGATTACGCAAATGTGATTTACGTTTTACGTTGTGAGTTTTGCGATAGTTATCTCCAACAAATGGTCTTAAATTGACAAAATGCACATGAAGTGGGATTTTGCGTCGGGGAAAAAGGAACATCAGGATCAAACAACTGAGTCAGTGTTTCTTCAAGAAGCTTAAGAAACTCTGCATTCAGACCGGTATGATCGTACAACTCAACTTTGTCAATTTCAGGATAAGTATGCTTCCCGGTCCTAACTTTATTAACATCGTAGAGCTCAAGAATAAGGGGTTGCTTTGGCAATCCACTGTCTTCCCCAAATAATGTAAGAATCGGCCTTGGAGAATCATTTTGCAAATTCTTATCAGGAAGAGCATCAAAAAGATTGGCATAAAGCCAAAGCTGAATAAGATTTCTTCCTTTCGGATCTCCTTCAAAAACGCTTTGCAACGACTCAGACTGAATGTGGATTGAGCCAGTCTTATAATCTACTATCCTAAGTCTATTGCTGTTTTGGGAGCCATCATTGAGGCCCACTTGATCTAAACGGTCGATTGCAAACCGCATATTGATTGGCTCACCATGAGGCATTTTAATACGTACGTTCCCGGCAATCTCCACCCCATATAGAAGGAAGGGTGCCTGGCGGAGGTCAAACTCAAGAATATTCAGTATCTGACTCCTGAGCACTTTTGCTACATATGCCGAAGAACCACGCAGCGGAGTGTCCAATTGATCTTCCTTTCTATGAAAATGCTCTTTATTGACACCTGCCCGAATCAACCTGTCGATTTCTTTGAGATTTTTTTTCTTGGCGATTATAATGTTTGCATCTATAAGTTCAGGCTGCTTAAGGAAGTGTCCCTGTTTCTCATGGGGAAGATAGATGTTTTCCATGACATAGTGCAGAATATTGCCTTGGGTAATGGCATCGATGTATTCAACTGACTCTTCATCAGTGCGGATACGCAATAGATGCTCGAAATAAAATCTTATCTGGCAGTCTGCATATCTTGTGAGAGCAGTAGCTGATAAATTTCTACCGTCGGGTCCGGAATCCCTATATGCAGAAAGAAGATCCATAATTTCCTCATTTTTTGCAATAGGAGAAGGGCTTAGATTTGATTTGGAGATATCGAAAGAACGCGATTCGAGTTTCAGACTCTCCTTGGCATATAAATATTGAAGCTGCAGCACATATCGAGAGACGTCTCCGCTCCTTGCTCCTTCTGCTGACCGGGCATCATAAAGAAGCACCACTTCTTTTGCCCGAGCAATCATCCTGAAGAAATAATAAGCAAAGATTGATTCTGAATAATTGACCGGAGGGAGCCCGTATGCTCTTCTTAAGGAGTCGGAGATGAAGGTTCGGGCACGGCGGCGTGCAGGAATAATGCGTTCATTGAGCGATGGAATAATGATTCTCTCAAAATCAAGTGCACGGGTCTCAAGCATACCCATCACTTGAAGCCCCCTTAATGGTTGACCTTCAAAATTGACGGTTTCTGCAGATATCATACGGTCTGTCAATGATAAAAATGTGTGCCAATGCATCGAGATATCATATTCCTTCATTATCTCAAGCATCTGTTTCAAAACGACACGGTAGAAATCTACATTTGCAACATCAACATTTGCTTTCAGTATCTTCATTCCAGAATCAGCTATGGATTCTCCTGCTTTTTTCAATATGAGGTCGAGCCACACTACGGCTTCTTCAGGGGAAGCATCGTCGTCAAGAGGAGTCAGAAGAGAGGACATTTCGCTGGAGATATTTCTTAAGTCTTGTATATTGACTATGGAGTGATGGTGCTTCTTTATCCATTCCTTAACTTTTGTGACAGCCTGACCGAATAAAGCCTGGCTGAAAGGATGTGAGAGCACAGCCTCAAGATCTTTGAAATAGTAACCGATATAATTTCCAGATTTCCTTCTACTACCTTGCAATCTACGAAGCAGAGACACGAATGTAGCAGCTCCCGAGAGCTTCAGCGGATAGCCCATTGTGAGATTGACATCCTTGACATTTTCCGGAAGTGAATAAAGCATTGGAATAAGAAGGCTTTCGTCGGGCAATACAACCGCTACTTTTGCCTCGTTAAATTCAGAGGCAGAAGATCTGTTGGCGAGATCTTCAATTAGGTCGCAAGCAACTTTTGCTTGCAATGAGTTTGATGGTACTGCTATAACTTTAATAGAATCAGGCATTTTGTTTATGTCTGTTTTCTTCAGATATTTATGAGCCCATTCAGGAGAAGGGAACTGCTCTTTATTACGCAATACATATCTTCCGGCAGCCGATGACTTATCATTGATGACGGGTCCCGGCGTGTCCCAAAAGAAATCCGTAAATGGTTCATCCCCATTGTCTGTCTGATATGATGCCAAAGCGTCGAATATATGGCGTTCGGCGCGAGTAAGGGCATTGAATCCGACTATTACGATTTTAGCAGCATCAATAGATTCAGGAATCTCTTCTTCCAGAAGTTTTGCCACCCTACGATAAGCTCCTCCTGAAGTAATTAGCCCACGTTTTTCCAAATCCTGATTAAAAGCATGATAAAGTGGAGCCATAATCTGCCATATCGGAAGGAATTTCTTATGAAGATCGTTATCTTTATTTTCGTTGAAATCCTTCCAGAATGATGTAGCTGTTTGCGCCGGATCATATGACTGTCCAAAAAACTCCTCCATCACTTTCAGCTGTTCCTCATTGAGGAAATTCGAACTTATTTCTCTGATGTCTTTGACATTTTTGAAGATTTCATCCGGGTCTGCCTCTTGCATATCCACTTCATTGAAATCTGAAAGAGCAGTTTCTCCCCAACGTCGAAACCGATCAAATTCTTGAATATCCGTAACTCCTGATTCTTTCTGTAGCCTGACATATGACTGATACATTATGAAAAGAAGTTCGATACGCCCTGCCACAATCATTCCTGAAACCTTCTCTACGAAATCTGACATTGTAGTGACCTTAGGAAGCATTGCTGTTTTTCCCTTAAGTTCAGATATAATGTTTTTAAGAAAAAAGGTTGATGCTCGCCTGCTTGGAAACACAAAAAGATGATCAGACAGGTCATTGACATTGGATGTATATGCTTGTGCTATTGATTGGAGAAATGGAACGGTCATGCTTATAGTTATCTTTTTTATGCAAACTTACTAAAAAAATTTGGATTAGCCTTATTTTTTTTGTAAATTTGCAATGAAAATATCGGCCACAAGGTCGGCAGACTCTTAACAGACATGAAATTCGCTGACATAATCGGACATAAACCTATCATCGAATCCCTCCGGGAGATTGTCGATACCGACCATATTCCCCATGCCATATTATTGGGAGGTCAGGAAGGAATAGGGAAGATGCGTGTGGCCAGAGCCTTCATAAGCTATCTATATTGTTTGGATCGTAAAGATGGCGACAGCTGTGGAAAATGTCCGGCATGTCTGCAGAATGCACATCACAACAATCCTGACGTACATTATATTTTCCCTCGCATAGGCGCATCGTCAAAGAACACTGACACATTTCTTCCACAATGGTATGAATTTCTTGACAGACATTCTTATATGCCTAAAGAGGAGTGGGCAAGGAGTATAGAAGCGGGCAATAATGTGCCGGTAATATATCGAAACGACGCAGCTGAAATATCCCGAACAGCTGTCCTTTCAAGTTTTGCATATAGATACAAGACCTATGTGATATGGATGCCAGAGAAGATGCAGCCTCAATGTGCGAATGCGTTGCTCAAGCTTCTTGAAGAGCCATATCCTGATACAATATTCCTACTTGTCAGCAATGAACCGGGCAATCTTTTGCCAACAATCTTTTCACGAACCCAAAGATTTAATCTTAAGCCGCTAACAGAGAGTGAGGTGACTGAGATCTTAGTATCAGAAGGGATGTCATATCCGGAAGCCCAAGAGGTGTCGGCTCTTTCTGAGGGTAACATGATAAAGGCTTTTGATATGGCAGGCGATGGAGGGGAAATCAAAGAGTTTTCGTCTCTTTTCATTCAAATGATGCGGTTGGCTTATGCCCGCAATGCCGGTGCCCTTAGAATGCTTAGTGACTCGATTGCTTCAATGGGACGAGAAAAGACCGCACGTTTCCTATCATACTGTGCGAGGATGACACGTGAAAGCTTCATCTATAATCTGAAAGTGGCCCAACTTAATGCCATGACGAGAAATGAAGCAGATTTCAATGTCAAGTTCTCACCATTTATTAATCACAAGAATGTTGAACGCCTCATGGCTGAAATCCAAAGGGCACATGATGATGTGCTCAGAAATGCGAATGGGCGCCTTGTGATGTTTGATTTTATGCTGAAGATCATGATGCTGTTAAGGAAATAGAAAACAAGTATACTAAATATCAATAATAAGAAATATAAAAATATCCAAAAATTTAATATCAAAATGAAACCGACATTGTTTATCCTCGCTGCAGGAATGGGAAGCCGCTATGGTGGCCTCAAGCAGCTTGACTCTCTTGGTCCTTCCGGTGAAACTATCATGGACTATAGTGTGTATGACGCTCTCCGTGCAGGTTTTGGAAAGATTGTATTCGTGATCCGCCACGATTTTGAACAAGATTTCCGTGACAAAGTGATATCTAAATATGAGGGTCATATTCCTGTGGAAGTTGTCTTTCAAGACATTCACGACCTTCCTGAAGGATTTAACGTACCTGAGGGACGTCAGAAACCATGGGGAACAAATCATGCTGTACTGATGGCTAAGGATGTAATCAAAGAGCCGTTTGTAGTGATTAATGCAGATGATTATTATGGTCCGGAAAGCTTCCAGCTTGCTGCAGAGACTTTGAAAGATCTCGAAGGAAAGACAGGTGAATACTGCATGATTGGCTTCCGCATTGAAAATACTCTAAGTGAAAATGGCGGTGTAAGCCGTGGCTTATGTGAAGTGAACGAAGATGGATATCTGACTGGAGTAAAGGAATGCCATGGCATCCAGCGCAAGGGAGAAGGACTGATCCATATTGAGGATGAAGTCGAAAAACCGTTCCCGTCCGGAAGCAGCGTGAGCATGAATATGTGGGGTTTCACTCCCGACTATTTCGGTTATAGCGAGAAAGCTTTTGTCAAATTCCTTACAGAGCATGGCAACGAACTGAAATCAGAATTCTATATTCCGACAGTTGTCAACGATCTTATCCAGAGCGGAGAGGCAACTCTTAAAGTGGTCCAGACTCCTTCAAAATGGTTTGGTGTGACTTTTGCTGCCGATCGTCAGGCTACCGTAGATCAATTTAAGGCACTTGTTGACGCTGGTGTATATACTTCCCCTCTTTTCTGATAAATATTATGGCAACAAAAATATTAGTGACAGGTGGCACCGGCTATATTGGCAGCCATACCGTAGTGGAACTTCAGCAAGCCGGTTATGAAGTCGTGATCATCGACAATCTTTCAAATTCAAACCGCGATGTATTGAAAGGTATTGAGGCAATCACCGGAATAGCACCAGTCTTTGTAGAAGGGGATTGTACTGATATCGAAACGCTAAGAAAGCTTTTCGAGCAGAATCCAGGCATAAAAGGCATAATAAATTTTGCCGCTTCCAAAGCTGTAGGGGAGAGCGTACAGAAACCACTCCTGTATTACAGAAACAATCTTAATACCCTGATCAATCTTCTTGAGTGTATGCCTCAGTATGGAGTGAAGGGTATAGTTTTCTCAAGCAGTTGTACAGTATATGGAGAGCCTGATGTGAATCCTATTGATGAGTCTGCTCCCATCAAGCCTGCAACTTCACCCTATGGCAATACCAAGCAAATTTCGGAAGAGATCATAACTGATTATATACATAGCGGAGCGCCGGTGAAGAGTATCATTCTTCGCTATTTTAATCCTATCGGAGCTCATCCAAGTGCAAAGATCGGAGAACTTCCCCTCGGTGTTCCACAGAATCTTGTGCCTTATCTCACGCAAGCAGCTGCAGGAATCAGAAAGGAACTTACAGTATTCGGCGATGACTATAACACACCGGATGGAAGCTGCATCCGCGATTATATCGATGTAGTGGATCTTGCGAAGGCACATGTAGTGGCGATGCGCAGAATGCTTGACGGAGAAGATACCGACAGCATTGAAATCTTTAATCTCGGTACTGGCAGAGGCGTTTCAGTGCTTGAACTTATAAATGCATTTGAGAAAGCAACGGGTGTTCCTGTGCCTCACAAGATCGGAAGTCGTCGGGAAGGTGACATTGAGAAAATCTGGGCAATTCCAGACAAGGCTAACAATGTGCTTGGATGGAAAGCTGAAGTGCCGGTAGAAGAGACTCTTGCTAATGCTTGGAGATGGCAGACATCACTTGGAATGTAGTGTTTCGTCTGACGTCAAATATTAAAGATGAATAAATAAAGGTGGCTCAAATACACAAGAGCCATCTTTTTTTATTCATTTATTTTCTTTTTCAGAATATTTTTTATAATTTTGCAAATCCCTCATCTCAAAGAAACTTATTGGTGGAGGGTACTGATTAGCTTACAAAAACAACAACAATAATATTTAACAAATGAAAAGACAGACTCTTACAAATGGCGTTTTGTCGATTGCTGCAGTCTCAGTTCTGGCTGGCTGTATCGATGACAAATATGACCTGACTGACATTGATTCGTCATCTCGTTTCACTGTCAACAATCTTACAGTTCCAATCAATCTTTCGGAAGTTAAACTTGAAAACGTCATCAATCTTGACGACAATGAAAATATTAAGGAGAAAGAGATTAATGGGGAAAAATACTATGCTATAGAAAAAGATGGCAAGATTGATCCAAAGGAATTCAGCATTGATGGTATACATGTCAATAGTCCTGTTTTGGAGCCATCCAACTTTGCTGTAACTCTTCCCGGGCAAGTAAATGTCCCTGGTCAAGAAGTAGATTTAGAAGCTATAACCTTTCCTGAGATACCTCTCCAAAGCTATAATTTCAATATGAAAAATGTGGATGGAGCTCTAAAAGAACTAAAGGATGTAAAGACCTTAAATCCCATAAAGGTAGAGGTGGCACTTTCAATTAAAGACGGCATAAGCGGAGGAAGCAAAAAGATTTCCTATCATAATCTTAAGATTCAATTGCCATGGGGCATGGTATGCACTAATGAGGGTTATGATAAGGAAACAGGTGTGTTGACTATAGAGAATATTGCTGCAGATGATGAAGGCAAAGCGAGAATAGTTTTGGAAGCAACAGGTCTGGATCTTGGAGGAAAGGGAAAGGTGGACGATAACAGGAATCTTGATATCGTCGGAAATTTGGGAATATTATCCGGAGAGATCAAAATCAGTGTGAAAGATGCAGTGCTTTCTTCAAGCCTTGGCATCCAAGCCGGTTATTACGTATCAGGCTTTGACATTGCATCTTTTAGTGGCTCTATTGACTATAATATGAAAGCGATTGATATTGATCCGATATCTTTAAATGGCCTTCCTGAATTTCTTGATAGTCCGGAGACAAACATCATTATCGCTAATCCGCAGATTCTTGTCAGCATCAATAATCCTGTAGGTAAATATGGACTCAGAGGATCCGGTAAGATTCAACTTATCTCTTCGTTTAAAAATGGAAAGACCATTGAACGGGAAAGTTCCGAATTCACTCTTATAGGTGATCATTCTGATTTTGCTTTCTGCACTCCAAAAGATAATTATACATTTGTGGGTTTTGATGGACTGCGTTATGCTCTTTCTACTGTGGAAAACAATGATGTGGTCAATGCTGAGGCTGAAGGGCTGCCTACCAGCATTAAGGTCAATATTCAAGATATAAATTTTGCCGGAGAAGTTGTCGATTTTCCTCTTGGCAATGTAGGTGCAGCTGACGGATCATATGATTTTGAAGCTCCCCTTGGCTTTATCAATGGATCAAAAGTAATTTATGAGACTATTGTCGATGGATGGAGCAGCGACACACTTGATGACGTGAATATTAACAGAATCAATGTGACGGCTACATGTAGCACCAATCTTCCTGTGAATGTGTGGGTTTCCGTCATTCCTATCAATAAATTTGGTAATGAGATCCCCATAAAAGAGGACAATGCATATTTTGGAGTGCTTGCCAATGACCAAAATACTCCGATATCTCTTAGCATAGAGGGACACTCAGAGGCTATTCGCTTGTTAGATGGAATTAAGTTTAAGGCCATAGTTTCACAGAATAGTAATGGCAGTAATGAGGCATTAAGTCCTGACCAGTATATTCTTCTTAAAGACATACGAGTGACTGTGGACGGATATTACGAAACTGAAAAATGATTTCTAACCCTATTCAGCATTTACAAAGATGAACATCATAAATAAAAAACTTATAGCTCTCTCTTTCGCGGCAGTCTCAGTGATGACAATTGCAGCTCAAGAGGCATCGACTGGATACTTCATGGAAAATTACAACATGAGGTGGCAAATGAATCCGGCTATGGACAACCGTCTCAATTATGTCGGATTTCCGGGATTGGGAAATGTCAGTATGTCGGTCAATGGGAATCTTAACGTCAAAGATATCGTCTATCCCTATAATGGAAAGACCGTGCTTTTTACCAATCCCAATATATCGGCAAATAAAGTGTTGGAAAATCTTCACGACAAAAATAATTTCAGTATAAGTGGAAATGTCAATCTCCTGCAGGTTGGGTTCAAAGCATTTGGGGGATATAATAACGTGGCGATAAATGCCCGGACGTTTGGCAGTGTAGTTTTACCCAAAAGTATATTCTCTCTTCTCAAAGAAGGGGTAGGAAATAATACTTATGAGATCAAAGACGTTAATGTCAAGGTTGCGGCTTATGCTGAAATTGCCCTCAATCACTCACGCGATATCAACTGGGTGCCCGGATTACGTGCCGGAGTCAGCTTGAAGTTCCTGTTGCCGTTTGGTTTTGCTGAGGCAAATTTCGATGAGCTTACTCTTGAACTGGGTGAGAACAACTGGAAAGCGCGTTCCAATGCAAATATGCGCATCGGAATGAACGGAATGAAATATAAAACTGAAATAAATGACCGCACCAATAATCGGTATGTCAGCGGAGTTGACGCAGATGACTACAAATTCGGAGTCAATGGATTTGGTTTTGCTTTAGATCTTGGTGCCACATATAAGTGGAACGACTATACATTCTCGCTTGCTCTTACCGATCTTGGGGTGATAAGTGTAAATTCAGTTCAAGAAGCGTCTACCAATGGCACTAAGTATTTTGAGACTGAAAATCATGTGATCGGGGTCGGAGATCATGGGGAGTCATGGGATAAACTTGTAGATGACTTATCGCCACTCTATGAACTCAGTGATAACGGCAATATCGGGTCGGCATCCATTGGAGTGCAAGGAAAACTTCGTGCAGGCGTAGACTATAAGTTTGCTCTTTATGATAAGCTGCATTTTGGCCTGATGAATACTACTTGCTTCAGTTCAATTTTCCCGTCTACGGAATTCCGTATTTCAGCCAATGTGGAGCCTATAAAGGGGATAGCTGCCTCTGTCAGTGCAGCCGCCGGCACATACGGAGCCAACTATGGATTTCTTCTCAGTCTTGGCAACAAGGGATTTAATTTCCTTCTTGGCATGGACTATGCAGCCCTAAAGATGGATAAGCATGGTATTCCTTTGTCGTCAAACTGCGATTTCCATATGGGCATCAACTTCCCATTCTGATGAATTTGACTTAGGTCTCAATTTTATGTGATGGGGCCTTAATCAAATGGACATAAATTCATTTCAAAAACGACTTCGTAAGAGTGCGAAGTCGTTTTTTTTCTGTATTTGCAACTGAGTTTCACTGAATTTTTCTTAATTTTGCATTGAAGTTGCTTAAACTAATTTTTTTGTTAAGATTTCGTCAGGTTTTTGAGCGGATTTTTCTTCATGAAGAAGGAGCGATGCGGGCATCGTGACTGATGAATGAAGGAAAATACGCCAAAAAGATGGCGGAAGATTAATAAAAAGAATCTTTAGTTTAACTCTTCGTAATAATATTTTAAATTCGTAAATAAGTTTAAACAACTTCATTATATATGATAAACTTTCTAAGAAGAACTGGAATATGAATCGAAAATACCTTAAAATATCAGTATTGATTTGCTCCGCCTTAATATTAAATACAGCGTCGATAGGGTGTGGCAGATCAGACAAGCACGCAGATTCTGAAATGAGCCACGAAGATCATGATGGTCATGATCATGCCCATGAGGGTCACGACCATGATGAGGAAGACCATGATGAAGATGGACATCATGACGAACATGCAGGACATGACCACAGTGGACTAATAGAAATGAACGAGCATACCATGGAGCGTTTTGGAGTGAAGACTGAAAAGATCATGCCGTCAGATTTTTCAGAAATCACATTAGTGTCGGGCAGAATTGAGGCAAAAGCTTCTGATGAAGGCGTGGCTACTGCGACCCGCAATGGTATTCTGACCATTTCTCCTAATATCAATACCGGCCTAAGGATCAATGCCGGAGCCTCAATAGGCTCTATATCGGCATCAAATGTGCAAGGGGGTGATCCGACAGTGCAAGCTGTGGCTGTAAGGAATGCAGCTAAGCGTGAGCTTGACCGTCTTAAGCCACTGCACGATGATGGAATCGTGAGTACGGAAGAATACAATAATGCTTTGAAGGCATATGAAGAAGCAGACGCTGCCGTAAAGACTTCGAAGCAGGGAAGTGCAAGTGTTACTTCTCCAAAGACGGGAGTGATCACCCAACTATTGGCTAAGTCTGGAGAATACGTTGAGATAGGGCAGAGAATAGCAGTGGTCAGCGGAAATACAAGTCTTACTCTTAGGGCTGATGTGCCCGAAAAATACATAGGGCGACTCTCAGGAATTACATCTGCTAATTTCCGACCCGCTTCATCTAATGAGATCCTCGACCTCGATATGCTTAATGGAAAAATGATATCTAATGCGGGCTCATCAGTATCGGAAAATGGCTATATACCTTTGTATTTTTCCTTCAACAATAATGGAGCAGTGGCTCCAGGATCATTTGCTGAGATATATCTGAAATCAGGAATCAGGCATGATGTCATCTCCGTTCCAAAAGAAGCAATTGTAGAGATCAACGGAAACAAATGTGTTTACAGTTCGCATGGTGAAGATCATTTTATCAAGCATATTGTGACACTTGGAGCTTCCGATGGAAAAAGAGTTGAGGTTTTGTCAGGTCTTGAAGCCGGGGAAGAGGTTGTCGTAAAAGGAGCGCAGGCAGTAAGGATGGCTGAGACTTCTGCTACTGCAGTGCCCGGTCATACTCATAATCACTAATCATAATGAGCTATGCTTAATAAGATTATAAATTGGTCGCTGACTAATAGACTAATTGTCCTGATAGCTGCGTGCGCCACAATAATAGCTGGGTTGCTTGTGCTCGTGCGTACAGAAATCGATATATTCCCCGATCTCAATGCTCCTACGGTAGCTATTATGACGGAGGCTTCAGGCCTTGCTCCGGAAGAAGTGGAAAGAACGGTCACATATCCTATTGAGACCGCAGTCAATGGTGCGTCAGGAGTGAGGCGCGTACGTTCAAGTTCCGCTACCGGCTTTTCAGTGGTCTGGGTCGAGTTTGATTGGAATACGGATGCATATAAAGCTCGACAGACCGTGAGTGAACGTCTTTCAGGAATTGAGGGTAGTCTTCCGTCAAATGTCGGGAATCCCGTCATGGGACCACAGTCATCAATACTTGGAGAGATTATGATAATTGGCCTTACATCCGACAGCGTTTCGCAAGGGGAACTCCGCAGTGAAGCCGACCGTAATATTCGTCCGCGTCTTCTTTCACTTGCGGGCGTCAGCCAGGTATCGGTAATTGGAGGAGAAGAACTTGAATATCAAATTCTTCTCAGTCCGGAAAAAATGCGTCATTATGGAGTGTCACTTTCTGATGTGGCAGAGGCAACAGAGAATATGAATGTCAATGTCTCAGGAGGGGTCACATACGAATATGGCAATGAATATCTCATTAAAGGAGTAGTATCGACCACAGAAGCATCGGAGCTTGCTGATGCAACAGTCAAGACTGAATCAGGCAATGCTTGCAAGTTAGGAGACATCTCGGAAGTCAAGATAGGACCGAAGACTCCGAAGATTGGAACTGCAACACTACGCACAAAGCCGGCAGTGCTCATTACTGTCACAAAGCAACCGGCTGTCGGGTCGATTGAATTAACAGAAGAAATAAATAAGGAATTGGCAAATCTTCGGCAGTCTTTGCCAGCCGGAATTGACATAGATACAGAGATATTCAATCAAAGTGATTTTATTCAGACATCAGTCAGCAATCTGCAGCAGTCTCTTCTTGAAGGAGCACTCTTTGTAATAATAGTTCTCTTCTTTTTCTTGATGAATCTGCGAACCACTGTCATATCTGTAGTGGCGATTCCTCTTTCTATTCTGATCACTGTTATTGCACTTTATTATATGGGCTTCACCATCAATACCATGACTTTGGGAGGAATTGCAATTGCCATAGGTTCGCTCGTGGATGATGCTATTGTAGACGTAGAGAATGTCTATAAGCGTCTGCGGGAAAACAAGATGAAAAGTATTGAAGATCGCAGTCCGATAATAAAAGTTGTGTATGAAGCTTCGAGAGAGGTACGCAAGCCAATATTGAATTCTACTCTCATCATTATAGCATCGTTCATTCCATTATTCTTTTTAAGCGGTATCGAAGGGAGATTACTGAAGCCGCTTGGAATAGCATTCATAATGGCGCTTGTAGCATCTACGGTTGTGGCTCTTACTCTCACGCCTGTATTGTGTAGCTTCCTGCTTGGAGGAGATACTCAAAAAGAGGAACAGAAACTTAATAAAGAGCCCAAGACGGCCAAATGGTTGCGTGAACACTATGCAAAGATTCTTGAAAGTGTACTTTCTCGGCCACGTCCATGGCTTATCGGAGTGGGGCTGCTTTTCGTAGTTGCGATTGCAGTTTTCTTTACCCTTGGCAGGAGTTTCCTTCCCGGATTTAATGAGGGTAGTTTTACAATCAATGTCAGTGCGATGCCGGGCATATCGCTTGAGCAGAGCGACAGTATGGGAATTGCAGCAGAACGCATCATTCTCTCTGTGCCTGAAGTGCGAAACGTAGCCCGAAAGACGGGACGTGCCGAACTTGACGAGCATGCCCTTGGGGTGAACACCTCAGAGATGGAAGTCCCCTATGTGCTCGACAAAGGAAGAAGCAAGAATGAGGTGGTCAAGGAACTTCGTGAAAAACTATCTGCTCTTCCCGGCGTAAATGTAGAGATAGGGCAACCTATTTCCCACCGAATAGATGCGATGTTGAGCGGAGCTCAAGCTCAGATTGCCGTAAAGATTTTTGGGGATGACCTTGACCGTCTGTATTCGATAGGTCAGCAAATAGGCACAGAGATGAAGGAGGTGCCAGGTGTAGTAGATGTGAATGTAGAGCAACAAATCTCACGCCCGCAGCTTGATATTGTTCCCAGGCGAGAAATGCTTTCCAAATATGGTATCACTATTCCAGAGTTCAGTCGCTATGTGCAAATGGCAATAGGCGGCGAAGTGGTAAGCCAAGTATTTGTGGGCAATCGTCCATATGATCTCACTGTGAAAGTTGAGGATTCGAAACGTGACACTAAAGAACGTATCGAAGACTTGATGATTGACAGTAATGTAGGGAAAATCCCTCTTTCATATGTAGCCGATGTGAAAGTTGGGAGCGGTCCGAACACCATCAATAGGGAAAATGTAAATCGTCTGCTCACAGTCTCTGCAAATGTAGATGGACGTGACCTTAAGGGTGCTGTAGAGGAAATAAAGAAAGCAGTATTAGGACATGTAGAGCTTCCGGAGGGATATTTCGTGACATATGGCGGACAATTTGAAAATGAAGAAGCTGCCTCCCGAATGCTGTCTTTGACATCAATCCTCGCACTTATTGTGATTTTCTTCTTGATATATTCAGAGTTCAAGAGTGTGGCGGAATCATTTACAATACTTGTCAATATGCCTCTTGCGCTTATTGGCGGAGTGCTGATATTAAGGTTTACAACCGGAGAGGTAAACATCCCTGCTATAATAGGTTTTATTTCTCTCATGGGTATTTCCACACGTAACGGTATGCTTCTCATATCGCGCTACAATAGTCTTCGTGCCGAAGGAATAGGAATAGAAGAGACCGTAAGGAAAGGATCTTCAGATCGTCTGTTGCCTATCATCATGACTGCACTTACTTCAGCGTTGGCTCTCGTGCCCATAGCAGTGAGGGGAGGAGAGCCTGGAAATGAAATTCAGTCGCCACTTGCCATCGTGATATTGGGAGGATTAATCAGCAGTACCATATTGAACATTTTTATCGTTCCGGTGTTTTATCGGAAGATTCAAGAAAGAAAACAGCGGAAATCTTCGGTTTCCTGAGCCTCTATAAACTATACAACTAAACATGAATAAGAAATCTTTTATAGCCTTGATGCCGGCAGTCTTTGCGACTGTCGGCGCATTCGCCATAACACCACAGGAGGCAGCTAACTCCATATTAAGCCGCAATGGTGATCGACTTCAGATATCCGTTGCTCAAAATGCCAAAGACCTTGAAACCCGTACTATTGCCAACGCTCCCGATCCTACCATTGAAGGTGACTATATGTGGATGCCAGAAGGAGTAGACAACCGATGGAATGTAGCTATAGGGTATGAGATGGAATGGCCCGGTGTCTATAAATCCCGTCGCGATCTTGGCAAGGCAATGCGAGATGCCAATGCAGCGGAAGCCGATGCAGGAGTCTACGAAAAATATATTGAAATCCTTAAGGAGATTGGCACCTATCTATATGCAGAGCGGAGAATAGAAATGATGCGTCATATCCAGTTGGCTACAGATTCTCTTCATTCAGCTGCTGTAAGAGCAAATAAAGGGGGGCAAATGTCACGCCTTGATCTTTCGAAGATTACCCTTGAGCAGGGCAGAGTCAATACGCTGATTGCGAATCTTGAGGCTGAGAAAAGTGGAAGTGAAGGAAGTTTGAAGACTCTTAACGGTGGCTATGATTGCACTGCGCTTCTCAACAGCATAGATCGCGAATGGGTATTGACACCGACTCATTCGCTTGAAGAGTATCTGGAAGAGGCGCGGACTAATCCGGAGCTAAAGAAAGCTATATCAGAGCTTGAGGTGGCTGATAGGAACATCGGAGTTGCAAAAGCTGAAGGTTTGCCCGGCATCTCAGTAGGATATCACCATGATTTTGAAGATGCAATGCATTTTAATGGGGCTACCCTGGGAGTTTCGATTCCATTATTTGCCAATAGGGGAAAAGTGAAAGCGGCCCAGGCTGCCAAGGCTGTTGCAGAATATCAGGTGACAGTCACAACAGATAGGGTGGAATCTGAGATTACTGCGCTTTATGATGAGGTGCAACTTATAGATCAGGCTTTGAAGGTGCCGATGGAGGTGTTTTCTACTACAGACTATAATACACTTCTGCTGAAAGCTTATAGAGGAGGCGAACTTTCATTGACCGATTATCTTCAAGAGCGTTCCTGGTTTAGCGAGGCACACCTTGATCTTCTTGAACTCCAGTATCAGCGTGAGCAGCGAATGTGGCTATTGTCGCTCTTGTGCAAATAGTCAAATCGGGTGTAATAGCGGAGCTATTAACTCAAGACTTTCAGCTCTCCAAGAGAAAATTGAGCCTCTTATTGAGAAGAAAGTTGATTTGAGCTATTTCTTAATTTAGTGAAAAAAGGAGTTGTCTTCAAGGTAGCATCCGGTGCAATAAATAGGATACCCGTAATCATTTTCCTCATATGGATTATTCAAGAATGCATTAAGAGATTTAAAAGAATGGTGAATCGTAGCATTCTGTCCAAGTGAAGAATTGGTAAAAACAGTTATTGAAGTGTTTTTCAACTTGTTCTCATTTACATCTAACTTAGACCAAGTTGAGAAAAGCTCCTTAATGTCGGTAAAAGGCAAATCACTACCGATAACGAAATATGCAGAAGCACCATACGTAATGCTTCTCACATAGACAAGGCCTTTCTCGGAAATATCTTTATTTATGAAAATACCGTTTTCCGGTATATCCATAGTGACGTTAAATCCTTTATAAATAATTTCTCCGATTGTCCAGTTTTTTACATGATCAAAACTCTCGTCTTGCTCGACAACCTCTTTAATTGTCTTTGCAAAATCCTTATTGTATGTAAATAAAGTACTCAATAAATCTAAGTTCTTGATATTAGCAATTCTAAACAGATTTAGTTGTGGCTTTTTGCTGGTATTATATTCATCCGAACGAATTACTTGTTTGATAAATTTGTTGTAGTTTGTCCCTGATGGATTCTCGATAGTTGATATGAAAGGGTCACTGAAATCGGTAAATGCTAATATAGGATTTTTTGAGCCGGTCACTTCTCTGTCGAAAATATTTCCAAAGGAAGATTCGGGAAAAACAGCACCAAGATAAATTTCCGGCGGATTGCCATTGCAGTCCCAATTTTGTATTCCAAGATAGTTGGCACCTATATAGGTTTCATTTTTGGATAGTTGATTGCACACAATTGTATCCCAGACAACTGTGTTAGGATTCTTATTAGACTCTGATACGGTCTCATCATTTATCTTGTTCGGTATGGGTTCATCATTACTACAACTTACAATTGACAGACATGCCATACAGGAAATTGCTGTTGCTAACCCATTTCTAATTAAATTCATATTTAGACTTTTTTGTCAATGATTTGAAATTCTTATTTATAATCTGAGAATTAATCTCTATTGTTGGTTAGACAACTAAGATTATCTGTCAGTTTAAGATTTGACTTTATTTAACATATGTGTATTATGACATAGTGAAAATAGTCCCACCAGTATCCAAAACTTCCTCAACTTGTACACTGCTTAATCTCCCTAAAGAGGGAAAGCAGATTTCTACTGTCTGTATCCTATCAAAAGAAAGACTTTTGGCGAAGTTGCCAGAACAGCAATGACAAAAGGATAAGTATAATCCGGTATACATATGTCATTTTGTTTAATCGGTTCAGTTCAAAAACATACACATTATAATGTTTCAGAAATGATTTCGCCATTGTCTGTCAGACCTTCGATAATTACACGATATTGTGATTTAAGAGGCAATTTCAGATCGATAGTTTTTCCTGAATCATCAAACTTTACAGATGGAAGCCATAGGAGTGTAGGATGTGTCTGTAGGTCATATTCATCCACATCAACCGATAGCAATGGACTTGCATATTCCTTATATTGCTGATAGCCTAAAGGAAGATGGTCTTTCAATTCGAACTGCTTCGACCAATGCATGTCTCTTCCGGATTTTGAGGTAATCATGATAACTCCACCTCCATATTGACTTCCCATTACGAAGAGTTCCGGTCTAATGAAGTCTATCCTATCTATGTCATGAAAAGGAATCACATTTTCTATATCTGAAATAGTAGGAGCAGATGTTTGTGAAGATGAGGTCCGTTCCATTGCTTTTTGAAGATTTTGTACTTTCATTTGATGCTGTCTACCCGTTCTTTCACTTTGAAGAGATGCAAATCTGGAAGTGTGATATGTGCCAGGAAGAGAACCAGGAGGAGATGCTACAGGCGTAGATATTTTGCCTCCGGCTGATTCATATATTGTTCCGTCAATATAATAAGCAATGTATTTTGATCTCCACAAAAAGCGGTTCTGATTTTTTGACAAACCCGGAATCAATCTCAATGCCTCTTCTAAAGAAGTAACTCCACGTTTATCCATTTCTTCAGCACTTTTAGAATAAGTAGCAAGAGATTGAAATATGTCTATATCTTCCTCTTTGAAAGCCTGCACTTTTATTTCTTCCAGCATCGTCCATCGCATTCCGTTGAAGAAATCCACTGCATTTATGGAAGAAGTATTGTATGGCACGTCATGAATAAGATCAACATTCGGGAAATTATCATTGAAGATTTCGTAATTGCTCTCGTTTCCACCCTTCTCATTCATAGCACGGAAAATGAAAGTTGTTCCTTCTGGAAAATCAAAACCATTAATATAGAAATTTCCGTTCTTATCGGTATCTGCGAATGTGCCAAAGTCGTATTTTGGAGCTATTGCATATATTCTGATTCCCTCCATCGGATTTCCTTTCCACCGTGAGCGAACCTGACCGGAAATCTCTTGACCGATTTCTACAGGTATCTTCGGTTCAGAATATTTTTCAAGAATTGCCTCAGGAAGATTGTAACGGCTCCAACCATTGACCATCATCAGTAAGTCTAAGTTTCGTTCTGTCTCACGGTCGGCAGAGGCAAAGTATTCAGATGGATTCTCTATTCTTCCACGAAGTTCACTTTGCAATAGAAGCTGAGTGCGTATGTCACCATCTGTTTTTTCAGACAAAATATCTGTATTAATAACACGAACACTACAGTCTCCACCTATACCATTCTGAGTTTTAAACTTTATGGATGTAGAGTCGTTGCTAAGATCCGTAGAATTAGGATTTATCCTGTCGGCTCCTATGAAGAAAAGACGTTCGCTGATCACAGCACTGTCTGTCTTAGACACCAGCATCGCTTGATATAGACCAACCGGCATGTCCTTTTTGTCAAAGGATAAGGGATTTGTTGATGATATGGGGGTAGCTATAATCCCGGCTCCTCGCAATGCAATCACCAATTCAAGGTCATTGTTTTCCCCACCTCCTACGCTGAAAGTACCCTTAGATTTAGTAGCACGATAGCGCAAGCATGCTGCTCCGGGTTTTGGCGATCCTATTTCAGCGGTTCGTAGTTCTGCCTCCGGACCTGTATATTCAGCTGTATAGGTCCGACCAGCTTCAGGGACAAATGTAACGCTACCCATACCTTTATGAATGGTGCTGAATGTAGCTATCTCTTCACCGGTATCGACGCGAATAACCCCGCTTGCGGACACTCCTTTGCCGTTTTCGTCAGTTGCCTTAAATGCTACAGTACATGGCTCATCGGCAATTAGCCAACCTCCTTCCGGGTAGAAAATAATTTCTGTTTTCTCGATAGGATACTCCACATTGACATATTTGCCATAGTCGCCAAACTTCACAAGCACAACATCCTCCCCTTTGTCACGACTGAACTTCTTGCTAAAACCATTCTTTGAATCCGGCATATCAAGGAATTTCCCATCGGGCATGGTCCAAGACATTTTATTATAGTTCATTTTCTCGCCATTAGCCGATCTTACTTTAAATGTACCTTTCACCTCTCCGGGACCAACAGGTTTAAACTCAGAGTCAATTATGTATTTCGAACTATGTTGGTCGAGAATCCTGAGAGGTTTTCGGAAGAAAAAGTCTTTTCCCTGATTTTCGGAATACATGGTATATGCCGCCAAAGTATAGTTCCCCTCGTATATATCTTCATCTATTGGAAAATATCCTGCATACACACCATCTCTTTCGATTATCTTAACCCTGTTTTGAACCTTCCCAAATGGATTGAGCAATTCCACATAAACATATTTGCTTATTGAAGTATGCTGATGAGAAGCAGCATCAACGACGAATATTCTACACCATACAGTATCTCCACCGTAATATATTTCCCGGTCTGTAACCATGTGTAGTTTTTCCTGCGGGTATATATTCATCTGATGGTTGATGCGGTCAAGTGTCGTTTTCCCATCTTCTGCATTTGATGAGTTTGCAAAAAACATAGAAAGTAAAGCTGCAATTAATGATATGTATAGCAATCGTGTAAAGATAATTGAAATTTTAGCCATAATGTTAGTGGTTTTTATAATGGATTTACAAAGTTGTTTTTTTTGAATTGTCGCCAATTGTTAGAATATTTTAACTTTTTTTAATCAAAAATGTAATTTCAAGAATGAACCGAATTAAGCAAAAGAAAGCTCACTCTTAGGGTTGCTTAGTGATAATCAGTCTCTATCAGATCAAACGAGGAGTCCTTTTTGAATAAGCGTTCTTGGATTTCACGTGGTATAGCGACACCCAATTGTGCATTTATTTGTGCACCAGGATTATCTATAAGGGAACGCTTTGACTTTAGAAAACTTATTCTATCCGTTTTCTCGTATATTTTTGAATTAAAAATGGGTTTAATAGGCTTGTTTGTCTTTTCCAAGCCTGTAGCTATAAAGGAATATTCTCCTCCCTCTGTGGATGCTGCCAATATGAGACCGGGAAGACCATTGAGTTTCCAAGGTCCATTATTTATAGGTATTTCCGGAGAGAACCAAGCCTCCCATTTTCTTCCATGATAATTGGAGGTGGCTTTTGTGCATTCATATCCTAATACATTTCTTGTTGAATCAGATATTTCCCACTCACAATCGTCCGGAGACTCGTCATAATAGAAAAGTTCAATTCCAGTGGAATCGTAAGATCGCATGTTGTGATCATTAAACGACTTTACAATATAATAGCTTCCGTCTTTTTGGGGCATAGCCTCTAATTTCCCTGTACCAAGAGCTATATTTGTTTGGTTCTTAATTAGAGCTTCTCCCTTAGATGTGGATTTAAGAGAATCTATATATTCAGTCATTGGTGAATAAAACTTAGACTCAGTGGAGTTTGCAAGGAGTATATACTGATTCTTCTCATCAGATTTGCCATTGTCAACATTTTGGAAATATGCGTCATAGCTCACCATTATGTCTGCAATCTGAGCGGATGAGGCGGTTGCCATAAGCAACATTATTAAGGAAATATATAACTGCTTTTTCATTTTATAATTGATATTGAGATTAGAAAATGAAGTTTAAACAACTTCAATATGTCAGAGAATCTGTAACTGATTGGCAAATATATAAAAAATTTTGATATAAATGTCTTTTAAAAGCAAAATATCTTATGTTTTAGGGTAAAATATATACATAGGAATAGTTTTTCAGTATATTTTGAAGTTTAAGGTTTGAAATTAGGAGTATTGGATAAGACTTTTACCATAAGATGCTTCTTAGAGTCTACTTATCATTTTTATTAGGGGTATCTCAGGCCTCACCCGGGGGGGATAGGATGATTATCAGATCTCCGATCTGATTTTGTCTTTGGAATTTATGAATATGTCAAAGTTTTCCAATGCCGTTCAGCTTTAGTTGAATATTTTATTTGGTGGTGTTGAAATAATTTGCTAAATTTGTATATAAAATTTAAGCTTTTTAGTTTATCTAAATTATAAGTGTTTAGAAGTTATGCGGTTAATCGAGTAGATTATCAATGAAAAACTAAACTCTTAAACTTATAAACTTCAACTTGAGCTTGTAAAAGTTGAGTATAAACTTATTTACCATGAAACCAAGGTTATTATTATATTTTATGACGGTCGCAAGTCTTTCAGTATCTGCGCGGAATTTTGACATTACAGAGTATGGTGCTGTCAGTGACACAACATGTCTTTCTACCATGGCATTACAGAATGCGATCGATGCCTGTTCAAATTCGGGAGGAGGCAGGGTAGTGGTGCCAACCGGCAATTATAAAATAGGTTCTATCCGGCTTAAAAGCAATGTTCATCTTTATTTGGAAGAAGGAGCCACACTTTATGGAAGTACCGATATAAAAGATTATGTTCCCTTTACCAGCAGCTATATATCGCTGCGAACGGGAATCCCGACTATTCAGCTGATTTATGCTGATTCGGTGGAAAACGTTTCTATTTCCGGTTTCGGCACCATCGATGGTCGTGGTAAAGCTTTTCCTAAGCTTTCTTGGAATGATGAGGGGATCACTCGTCCTCATCTTTTGCGTATCATACGAGGCAAAGACATCACGGTGAGTGGTATCACACTTAAAAACTCCGGATGCTGGATGCAACACTATCTTGATTGTGACCGACTCCGTATAGATGGGATTACAGTCTTCAACCGCAATAATTACAATAATGATGCCCTTGATCTTGATGGATGCCATAATGTCACCGTCACGAATATGATAGCCGATTCGGATGATGATGCCATCACGCTCAAAAGCACTTCTCCTCGTCTATGTGAAGATATCGTGATTTCTAACTGTGTAGTATCTTCTCATTGCAATGCCATAAAGCTTGGCACGGAAATCAATGGCGGCTTCCGCAATATCATAATACGAGGAATAGCCGTTAAGCCTTCCGATGACCAGTCTTCTCAGTTTTTCGGTTATCCGGGAGGAATAGGACATTCAGCAATTTCTCTGGAGATTGTGGATGGAGGCTCAATGCGCAACGTAGATATATCTGACATCACTATTATGGGTACTGAGTCGCCAATCTTCATTCGTCTTGCAGACAGAGCGCGTCCATATTCCAAGGATCATCCTGTGGAGAGTGTAGGATCAATAAGTGGTGTAGTGCTGCATGACATTCTTATAGATGAAGCGGGTCCGACAGGGAGTTCCATAACAGGACTTGCAGGTTATCCCGTCACCGGCATTCAGCTCCATGATATAAGGATTCGCCATGCCGGGGGCCAATCCATTACACCGGCTCCCTCAGATGAGAAGATCAAAGACTATCCTGAATCGACTATGTGGGGTATTCTTCCAGCCCAAGGATTCTGGCTAAATCATACTAAAGATATCCTGATGCGCAACATCAACATCGAATCGATATCTCCCGATGAGCGACCACTCTTCGTGACCGATGACTCCGAAAACATCGTGATTGAATAATGAATCTGACAAATAAAACAGCCTGTTGGAAATCCAACAGGCTGTTTAAATATTTGAAGATTACTAAAATTCGCTTGAGAAGTGGAATCGAATCTTGGGAAAGTCAGTTTGAGCCATTTGAAGTACATAGTTGCTGTCAGCCATAAAGACATCTCGCCCATCTTTGTCTTTAGCCATAAACTGGTATTTGCGTTTCTTGAATGCTTCAAGAGCATCCTGATCATCGCTTTCTATCCAGCATGCCTTGTAAAGACTAATGGGTTCCCATCGGCATTGGGCACCATATTCATGCAGAAGACGGTATTGGATAACTTCAAACTGAAGTTGCCCCACGGTGCCGATAATCTTCCTTCCATTAAATTGATTGGTAAACATCTGAGCTACTCCCTCATCCATGAGTTGGTTGATACCCTTATCAAGCTGTTTTGCTTTCATGGGGTCAGCGTTCTCAAGATATTTGAACATCTCAGGAGAGAAAGAGGGGAGACCCTTGAAATGAAGATTTTCACCGGATGTAAGGGTATCTCCGATCTTGAAGTTGCCGGTGTCAGGAATACCAACTATATCGCCGGGATATGCTTCATCCACAATGTTCTTCTTCTGAGCCATAAATGCGGTAGGAGCAGCAAACTTCATCGTCTTGTTGTGGCGCACATGTTTGTAATTGACATTGCGCTCAAACTTGCCGCTGCATATCTTGACGAATGCAATACAGCTGCGATGATTCGGATCCATATTGGCATGAATTTTGAAAACAAAACCGGTGAAACCATCTTCCTTGGGATCGACGGTTCTCTCTTCAGCTTCGATAGGGAGGGGAGCAGGTGCAATCTCGCAGAAGCAATCAAGAAGTTCCTTGACTCCGAATGTGTTGAGTGCAGACCCGAAGAATACCGGAGCAACTTCACCATGCAGATAGGCTTCCTTGTCAAATTCAGGATAAACTCCTTCGATGAGTTCAAGGTCTTCACGAAGCTTCTCCGCATCTGCTTTGCCTACGAGTTGATCAACCACAGGAGAATTCACGTCTTCGATCTCTACACGTTCGCTGATCGTCTGCTTGGAAGGCGTGAAAAGATCAAGACCATGTTCATATATATTGTAAACACCCTTGAACTTCTCTCCAATATTTATAGGCCATGAAAGAGGGCGCACAGAAATCTTAAGTTCCTGTTCAAGTTCGTCGAGAATGTCAAAAGGATCACGACCTTCACGGTCGAGTTTATTGACAAATATTATCACCGGAGTCTTTCTCATTCGGCAGACCTCCATCAGACGACGCGTCTGAGTCTCCACGCCTTTTGCTACGTCGACAACTATGATGACGGAGTCAACAGCCGTAAGGGTACGAAATGTATCCTCCGCAAAGTCCTGGTGGCCCGGAGTGTCAAGGATATTGATTTTATAATCTTTATAGTTGAAGCCCATCACAGAGGTAGCTACAGAGATGCCACGCTGCTTCTCTATCTCCATCCAGTCTGACGTAGCCGTCTTTTTTATCTTATTGCTTTTTACAGCGCCAGCTACATGGATTGCGCCACCAAATAGAAGTAACTTTTCGGTGAGGGTTGTCTTACCGGCATCAGGATGTGAAATGATGGCGAACGTACGTCGCCTCGCTA
>CAYNEZ010000004.1:0-42125 GCA_964396365.1 uncultured Sangeribacter sp.
GAAAACAATCTCCGTTACTCTCAGAATGCACCTCTGACTATGTATGATGAGGTCAATACCGGTTGCAATCTTCCTGCGCAGATTGACATCCACGCTACTGAGGGAAGTGAATACAAGTTCCTGTTCGTTGCAAAGGGAGGTGGATCTGCAAACAAAACTTATCTCTATCAGGAGACAAAAGCTATTCTCAACAAAAAGACACTCGTGCCTTTCCTTATCGAAAAAATGAAGACTCTTGGCACAGCTGCTTGTCCTCCCTATCACATTGCATTCGTGATCGGCGGCACGAGTGCTGAGAAGAATCTTGAGGTAGTCAAGAAAGCTTCAGTTAAGTATTTCGATAATCTTCCTACTACTGGCAATGAATATGGACGTGCGTTCCGCGATGTAGAGCTTGAGAAGGAACTTCTTGAAGCTGCTCATAACATAGGTCTTGGCGCACAATTCGGTGGTAAGTATTTCGCACATGATGTGCGTGTGATCCGTCTGCCACGTCATGGAGCTTCTTGCCCTGTAGGCATGGGCGTAAGTTGTTCGGCCGACCGTAACGTGAAGGCTAAAATCAACAAGGATGGACTCTGGATAGAGAAGCTCGATGAGAATCCAGGCGAACTCATTCCTGTTGAACTCCGTCAGGCTGGCGAAGGCGAGGTGATTGAGATCGATCTCAACCGCCCCATGGAAGAAGTGCTTGCAGACCTCAATAAATATCCTGTATCTACTCGCCTCTCGCTTAAGGGTACAATCATAGTAGGTCGCGACATCGCTCATGCCAAAATCAAGGAACGCCTTGATGCCGGCGAACCTATGCCTGACTATCTGAAAGAGCACCCAATCTATTACGCAGGTCCTGCGAAGAAACCTGAAGGACTTCCTTCAGGGTCATTCGGCCCGACTACAGCCGGACGTATGGACTCATATGTTGATCAATTCCAGGCTGCCGGAGGCTCAATGATAATGATTGCAAAGGGCAACCGTTCTCAGCAAGTGACCGATGCTTGCAAGAAGCACGGTGGCTTCTATCTCGGCTCTATTGGTGGCCCTGCTGCAATTCTCGCCAAGAACTCCATAAAGAATGTTGAGCTTCTCGAATATCCTGAACTTGGAATGGAGGCTATTTGGAAGATTGAGGTTGAAAACTTCCCTGCATTCATACTCGTAGACAACAAAGGCAACGATTTCTTCAAACAGATCAAGCCTCGTTGTCCCCTCGCATAGGTTTCTTCCGATAGCGAATCATGACCCGGATACAACACAATTCACCATGGAAATGGATTCCCTCGCTTTATATAGCCGAGGGAATCCCTTATTGTGCTGTCAATACGCTTCCGGTGCTGTTCTACTGTGAACTTGGAATATCAGTCTCAGAGATTACAGCATGGACCGGCCTGCTGTCTCTTCCTTGGATGATACGGCCGTTTTGGAGTCCGTTTGTAGATATTTTCTACACCAAGAGGAAATGGACATTGGCGATGCAGATTTTCATGACAGTGTGTATGCTGGCTGTCGCCCTTTGCCTTCCTACATCTTTCTTCTTCGCATCCACGCTATGTGTCTTTGCCTGTATGGCTTTTTTTTCGGCTACCCATGATATAGCAGCCGATGGTTTTTATATGCTGGCCTTGTCTGAAAAACAGCAGGCCGATTTTGTGGGTATTCGATCCACTTTCTA
This sequence comes from uncultured Sangeribacter sp., assembly GCA_964396365.1. Lineage (GTDB taxonomy): Bacteria > Bacteroidota > Bacteroidia > Bacteroidales > Muribaculaceae > Lepagella. Next base: position 1,673 of record CAYNEZ010000004.1, read on the forward strand.
TAAAGTGGCGACGGTGCTTGGCCAAGGTGGACTGACATTGTTGGCAGGGTGGCTTGAGAGTCGCGGCATTCAGCCAGCAGGCGCATGGTCTGTCGTATTCTATTGCCTTACTGTAATCTTTTTTGCTATCTGGCTATGGCATACCAGAACACTGCCAAAGCTTGCAGATGATCGGCCAGTAGGGGGCACCACGCCTTCTGACGTGATCCACAATTTCTGTATGACTTTTGTTTCATTCTTTAAGAAAAGACATATTGTAGCAGCATTGGCTTTTATGCTGTTGTTTCGTCTGCCGGAAGCGATGTGTGGAAAGATGGTGGCGATATTTATGAAGACTCCTGATACCCAAGGAGGACTTGGGCTTACTCTTACTGAAATAGGGTTTGCCAACGGCACTGTTGGTGTGATCGCTCTCCTTGCCGGAGGAGTCTTGGGTGGCGTTGCAATCGGGAAGGGAGGATTACGGAAATGGCTTTGGCCTATGGCTATGTCTCTTGCTTTGCCGTGTGTGGTATATTGTCTGCTGGCAATTTGGCCATCTACCGACTTTTCTCTCATTTGCGTTGCAGTGGGATTTGAACAGTTCGGATATGGCTTTGGGCTTACGGCATTGATGATGTATATGATCTATTTTGCGCGGGGGGAATCTGAGACCTCTCATTATGCATTCTGCATTGCATTTTCTATGGCCGGCATAATGTTGCCTGGAATGGCTGCCGGATGGATCTTTGAGCACATTTCGATGTTAGGATTTGATGGCTTCAGCCACGGAAATGCATTTGAGATCTATTTCTGGTTTGTAATGATCTGCTGTCTGACAACATTTGCGGCTTGCGGCATAGTGGGTCCGTCAATTCGGGAAATAACTGATAAACAAAATATATAAACTTCTGATATAATGAAATTCTTTCTTACACTCACTGCCGTTTCGGCAGTAGCCCTAAATTGTGGGGCTACTTATATGGATAAGTATCAGGCTTTACAAGCTGATCCTAAGATCGAGATTCCTGATTCAACGGGATTCAAGTTTACTGATGTCAAAGTGAATAAGACCACTTCCGTAAAAGATCAAAATAAGTCCGGCACATGCTGGGCATTTTCGGGCACTTCTATGGTGGAAGAGGATGTGATGAGAAAAGGTGGACCGGAGCTTGACATTTCCGAAATGTGGACCGTACGCAATTGCTATATAGATAAAGCTAAAAAATATATAAGTACTGGTGGCAAAATAAACTTTGCCCAGGGAGGATCGTTTGCCGATGTCATCTATGCTATGGATAACTATGGCGCAGTTCCTGAAGAAGTGTATGCCGGTCTGAATTATGGTGAAGACAAACATTCCCATTACGAAATGGCTGGCGCGCTTGAGGCTTATCTGAATGCAATCAATAAAAATCCCAATAAGAAGCTGTCTACAGCATGGCTGCCGGGATTTATAGCTATTCTCGATGCATATATGGGGCCGGCTGTAGAGTCGTTCACCTACAACGGAAAAACTTATACTCCTCAGTCGTTTGCCAAGGAGATGAATATAATTCCGGAGGAATATGTATCATTCACAAGCTATACGCATCATCCTTTTTACAAGCCGTTTGCAATGGAAATAGCTGATAATTGGCTGTGGTCGGAAAGTATGAACGTGCCTATGGAGGAAATGAAAAGAATAGTTGATGAGGCTCTTGATGCAGGATTCACTGTAGGTTGGGCTGCAGACGTCAGTGAGAAAGGATTTAAATGGCGTAAGGGTTATGCACTTCTGCCAGAAAAGAAAGCTAAGGAAGATATGGACAATGCAGAGGTTGCCCGATGGACTCAGCTTTCCGATTCTGATAGGGATGCTATGCAGTATGACATAAAAGGGCCTGTAAAGGAGCGTAAGATCACACAGGAAGACCGTCAGCGTTCGTTTGAGAACCGTGAGACAACCGATGATCATGGTATGGTGATTGTCGGCTACGCTACCGATCAAGAAGGCAACCGCTACTATAAGGTGAAAAATTCATGGGATACCAATCAACTCTACAATGGTTTTCTTTATGTTTCCGAACCATACTTCCTTGAGAAAACCCTCAATATTATGCTCAATAAAGATGGTGTTCCCAAGGATATAGCTAAAAAGGTAGGATTGAAATAAGACGTTTTGCGTGATGCAGTGACACAGTTCATCACTCACCACGCAAAACACACCACGCAATATGGAAGTAAAAGCAAAAAAAGCACTTGGTCAGCATTTCTTGACTGATCTGCCTACTGCAGAAAAAATAGCAGATACAATCTCCCCACAGGAGCTTGCCAAGGCATGTGGAGAAGAAAAAGGGAAACTATGGGGATCTCTCCCTGTTGTCGAAATTGGTCCCGGTATGGGTGTGCTCACAGATTTCCTTGTAGCAGATGGGAGAGATGTGACTGCTATAGAAATTGACCATGAAAGTGTAGAATATCTTGGGAGGTATAAAAAAGGAATTAATGTAATAGAGGGAGATTTCCTTCGTCTTGATCTTAATGAAGTCAATTCTGGAGATATTGCTCTCATCGGAAACTATCCGTATAATATTTCTTCACAAATATTCTTCCGGGCTTTGGAATATCGCGAAAAGATCCCTGTGATTTCCGGCATGCTTCAAAAAGAAGTGGCGGAACGAATATGTTCTGGCCCAGGATCAAAAGTATATGGAATATTGTCTGTATTGCTGCAGGCATGGTATGATTGTGAATATTTGTTCACTGTAGAACCAGGTGTGTTTTCTCCTCCTCCTAAAGTGAGAAGCGGAGTACTTCGTCTCACCCGTAACTCTCGTACAGACCTTGGCGTTGATGAGAAAAAGTTTAAAACCGTGGTGAAGACTGCATTTGGACAACGTCGCAAGACTCTCCGTAATTCACTTTCAGGTATGATACCTCCAGAAAGTCCACTTCTTAATGATCCTATTCTTAAGGAACGTCCTGAGCGGTTGTCTGTAGAACAATTTATCTATCTTGTTAAAGCACTTGGCTAAACTATCTTGATATTGATAGAAGTAGATAATTTACTACGCAGCCAGACTGACTTAAAAAGATCTCAAGTATTAAATTCATTAGCTATTTGGCAAAAAAAAACGCTGCAGATTTCTTCTCTGCAGCGTTTTTTCAATTGTTAAATCGTTATTTATCGGTTTTTGTACATATCGTCGTAGTAACGTTCATAATCGCCGGAAGTGATGTTGTCCATCCACTCCTGATTGTCGAGATACCAACGTACTGTCTTCTCTATACCCTCTTCAAACTGCAGGCTTGGTTCCCATCCAAGCTCGGACTGAAGCTTGCGGCTATCGATTGCATAGCGCATGTCGTGGCCAAGACGGTCTGTGACGAATGTGATGAGCTTCTCAGAATGTCCTTCTGGATTGCCGAGCAGACGGTCTACAGTCTTTATGATAACCTTGATGAGATCGATGTTCTTCCATTCGTTGAAACCGCCGATGTTGTAGGTGTCGGCAATCTTTCCTTCATGGAAGATGAGGTCGATGGCACGTGCATGATCCTCAACGAAGAGCCAGTCGCGTACGTTCTCTCCTTTCCCATACACTGGAAGAGGCTTGCCGTGGCGGATATTGTTGATAAAGAGAGGAATCAGTTTCTCCGGGAACTGATAAGGACCGTAGTTGTTAGAGCAGTTGGTGACGATTGTCGGCATACCGTAAGTGTCGTGGTATGCGCGTACGAAATGGTCGCTGCTTGCCTTTGACGCAGAGTAGGGGGAGTGAGGATTGTATTTGGTAGTTTCGAGGAAGAACTCAGTGCCATAAGCCATATCGTCGTTGCTTGAAGCCTTGGTGGTGAAAGGCGCAGGAACACCTTCCGGATGTGTAAGCTCAAGGGCACCATAAACCTCATCTGTGGAGATGTGATAGAAACGTTTCCCCTCGTATTTTTCAGGTAAAGTATCCCAATACTCTTTGGCAGCCTGAAGCAGGGCGAGAGTACCCATCACGTTTGTACGTGCAAATGTGAAAGGATCCTTGATGGAACGGTCTACATGGCTTTCAGCGGCAAGATGGATGATTCCATCTATCTCATATTCCTTCACAATGCGGCGCATCTCATCAAGGTCAGCAATGTCTGCCTTCACGAAAGTGTAGTTTGGTTTGTCCTCGATATCCTTGAGATTTGCGAGATTTCCGGCATATGTCAGCTTGTCGAGGTTGACAATCCTGTAGTCAGGATATTTATTTACGAAAAGGCGCACTACATGGCTTCCGATGAAGCCTGCGCCTCCTGTGATAAGGATGTTCTTCATACCTGTTGTATCTCTTTTTTGTTTATAATCGTCCATCTACCATATCGGCAGGCAATACACTCTTGACATCAAATATGACTCCATTCTCAGGATCTGCCAAAAGTTCCCTTACATTGAAGTTGCAGAATTGACAGTGCGCTACTGCCAAAATCACGGCATCGAATCTTCCTTTCATATTATCAAGAGATTCTGTAGAGAGTGTGATTCCATATTCTTTCTGCACTATCGCAGGATCTGCCCAATAGTCTAATATGGTGATATTGTCGGTGTATTCCTTAAGTGTATTGTAGATACTCACCACCTTGGTATTGCGCATATCAGGACAGTTTTCCTTGAATGTCATGCCAAGTAAAAGGATTTTGGAATCTTTTACCATCACACCCTTGCGATTCATCAGGTCAATGGTCTTTCCTGCTACATATGGCCCCATACTTTCATTGATGTTGCGAGCCGAAATGAGAAGGGTGGGCACAACGTCATGGTCTTTGGCCTTCTGGATAAGATAGTAAGGATCTACTGATATGCAGTGTCCACCTACGAGACCAGGTTGGAGCTTATTGAAGTTCCACTTTGATGCAGCCGCTTCAATTACTTCTTGCGTGTCGATGCCTATGGCGTTGAATATTCTTGCAAGCTCGTTGAAGAATGCTATGTTGACATCGCGCTGGGCGTTTTCAATCACTTTTGAAGCTTCTGCCACTTTTATGGAGGGTGCTTTATATGTTCCGTTGACAAGAACAGAATTGTAGACGGCATCCACAATGTCAGCAGTCTCAGGGGTTGAGCCAGATGTTACCTTTTTTATCCTTTCTACAGTGTGCAATCTATCTCCGGGATTGATTCTTTCCGGAGAATAACCGGCAAAGAAGTCTTTGTTGAATATCAAGCCACTTTCTTTTTCAATCACCGGGATGCATTCATCTTCAGTCACACCCGGATAAACTGTCGATTCATATACGACGATATCACCTTTTGATATCACTTTCCCTACAATTTCAGATGCGCTTAGAAGGGGAGATAAATCGGGACGCATTTTTTCGTCGATTGGAGTCGGCACAGCAACCACAAAGAAATTGCAAATCTTTAGATCCTTGACATCTGACGTGCATTTTAGCTTATTGCTGTTTAGAGCCTCCGAAAGCAATTGGTCGGAGACTTCAAGACGGGAATCGTGCCCGGCATTAAGCTCGTTGACTCGGACTTTGCTTATGTCATAGCCTACCGTGGGATACTTGGTAGAAAAAAGGCGTGCAAGTGGCAACCCGACATAGCCAAGTCCTATGACACCGATGCAGAGGTCCTTGATTTCAGATGTGGGTATGGAAGAGTCTTGGATTTTCATGGGAAATTGATAAATTGCTTTTTTTCAATTAAGATTTGACAGACAATGTTTCAAAGATTCTGTCCAATAGGGTATGGTAGTGTCGAATGTAGTCTTGAATTTGGTCTTGTCGAGCACAGAATAGGAAGGTCGGGTGACAGGCGACGGGAATTCATCGCTATGACAGGGTTGAATGTCGCAGTCATTGTTGCCCGCGATTTCCGCTATCATTTTTGTGAAGTCATACCACGAGCAAACACCTTCGTTGGAATAGTGATAAATTCCTTCATTTCCATCCATCTTTCTGTGTTCGATGATATCGATTATGGAGTTGGCTAAATCTTGGGCATATGTGGGAGTCCCAACTTGATCGAATACAACTTTCAGTTGAGGACGTGACGACGTGAGTTCTTTCATGGTCTTCACGAAGTTTTTCCCATATTCTGAATATAGCCAGGCTGTACGGATTATTATAGACTTTACTCCTGATTCATTGATCTGCTGCTCTCCATGTAATTTTGTCAGTCCGTAGACTCCCGTTGGGTTGGTGGGCTCGGTCTCTGTGCGAGGAGTATTGCCAAGCGACCCTCCGAATACATAGTCTGTCGATACATGGATAAGAGTGCCATTATTAGCTTTAACTGCCTCTGCTAAGTTCCTTACGGCTTTTGCATTAAGAAGCTCAGCTAAGTCTTCATCCGACTCAGCTTTGTCTACATTGGTGTAAGCAGCGCAGTTGACTATGACATTTATGTCATTCTTCTTGACAGCTTCCTTGACAGCTTCGGCATTTGTAATGTCGAGTTCTGCTACGTCAGTGAAGATATAATTGTCACTTGTCTTCTTGGCTGCTTTTCGCATGCAATTGCCCAATTGTCCGTTGGCTCCAGTGATCAGTATATTCATTTGTCTATAAAATCTAATTTTAATCTTTCGTAAAAATCACGTGCTATGACATTCCAGGAATAGTTGCGGTAGATGTCGTCTTTCACTTGTGAAAGATGTGCCTCATCCTTGCCATCCTCAAGCAGAGTCAATATGCGGGAATCAAGAAGAGCTTGATTGTCGGTAGATATTAGATTCTTTCCGAAGAAGGTGAAGTCTTCCATTGCTGTCTTGTTGTTGCAGATGACAGGAACTCCGCATGCTCCCGCTTCAAGAGGAGGAATTCCAAATCCTTCTGCTTCTGAAGGATAGACAAACAAACTTGCTCCGGCATACCATTTCAGAAGCTCTGCATATGGCACATGGTTGAGAATGTGTATATGGCTTTTTATTTCATCACTGCACTCTTCATATACCTGGTCAAACAGCGGATCGGGAATTGATTTGATGCCGATAAAGACCAAATCCATTCCCATTTGGTCAAGGCGAAGATTTTTATATGCTTGCAGAAGAGTGACTTGCTTCTTGCGCGGCTCAAACCTGCTGACATACAGGATATAATTCGATATTCCAAAAGTTTCCTTGATATAGTTGGCACATGATTTAGTGTCAAGCTTGCGGAAATCATTGCTCACCCCATTGTGGGTGATGTAGATATCTTTTTCAGGGATTTTGTATACATCCGAGATTCTCCTCCGGGAATAGTCGGATACAGTCAAGAGCATATTCGCTCTCTTAGCCGATTCCTTAAATAGAAAATGTCGTGATACCCTATATGAAAACGGGAAGAAATCAGGATAATCTTCAAAAAGGATGTCGTGTACTGTGACAATGGTCTTGCACGTCGCAACCCATGGGGCAATATATTGAAAATGAGCAACGTCGATTTTGTGTTTGGTTATAAGTCTTGGGTATTCTACCATCAGGCGATATAGCCTTGAATGATTACCAAGCCTTACGTATTCAACATTTTTTTTGTGTCCGAACAGCCGCTTTATGTTCGGGACATTTTCAGCCGCAAACACAAATGTGATGTCCTGACCGATGGATATCAGCGATTGGTAGAGGCAGCGGATATAGGTGTTGAGTCCTTGTGTCTCGCCGGCGTCAAAACAATGGCAGTCGACTAATAATCTCATTTCAAGTGTGTTGTTATTGATTTTAAAAATTTGACAGTTTTAATTCTGCAAATTTGGTATTTCAAATTTAAATTGCGCATAAGGAGCCCTTTCTCTCCTTTCCATGCTTTTCCCCGTTCCATCACAGAAGCCGTTATGTTGTTGGTGGAAGCACCTTCTGCTTCCAGAAAATCTGCTATCACTTCGTCAGTGTATGAGAATGTCTCATTGTGTCGCCATGCATTATAGAAGAAATCATAGTCAGCACTTAATCTGAAAGATGTGTCAAATGGATTCTTCTTATGGTAGGCAAGCTTCACAAAGGTAGCCTGATGGCAAATTGGCATCTCTGTCTTCAATGCTTTCAAAGATTTGGGAGATGACATTTTTTTTCGACCGTCTGCATAGCATCTGTGCCAGCGTCCTGACACCACGGTATGGTTGCCAAGAATGGGAGCTATGTTGGAGAGTACATTTTTGTCGGCAAACTTGTCGCCGGCATTCATGAAGATAATATAATCTCCATTGGCTACGTCAATTCCTTTGTTCATGGCATCGTATATTCCATTATCCTTTTCGCTGTGCCAATAAGAAATTTTATCTGAATATCTTCGTATTGTGTCAACTGTGCCGTCGGTCGACTTCCCATCGATTACTATATATTCAACATCTGTATATGTCTGTCCCACCACTGACTTGATTGTTTCCTCAATCAGGTCGGCAGCATTATAACATACGGTGACTACAGATATCTTCATGTCTCTTTAGTAGCTACTTAATATTTCTTTATATAGGTCATACACTGCATCGCTATTGGCTTGTGAAGAAAATCTCTTTATTGCCGTTTCTGCTCCATTGATGGCTATCTTTTCTCTTTCTTCCGGGTGGATAATAAGATATTGTATTTTGTCGGCAAGTGAGATTGGATCGCCACTTTTGTATATGAGTCCTGTCTTGCCATCTTCAATTATCTCTTTGTTGGCTCCTCCATTTGATGCCACCACCGGAAGCCCAGCCATCATGTATTCTACTGTAGCCCTTCCGAATGCCTCGTGCAATGACGTCATGATGCCGATATCCATTTTCGTCAGAAGTTCCGGAACGTCATTGCGTCTTCCTGTCATTGTCACGAATTCGGAAAGTCCATTCTCATTCACATAGAGATTAATTCGTTGGGCATAATCCTTGTCGCTGCTTCCAATCAAGCTGACATGCAGATTCTTGATGTCCCTTTTATTTGCCAGTTCATTGACTGCCTCTATCAGTTCCATCTGTCCTTTTTCCTGTTGGATATGGCCAACTATGCAGATTTCCACAATGTCATGTTCCACCCTCTCCCTTTTTGGTGAGGGCTTTATGCCATTGTAGATTACCCGGATGTCTTGGGTTCCAATCCATTTTGCATAATGCCTTTTGATGCTCTCAGAAATTGCAATGAAAGTGTTGGATCCTCCGTAAATTATTTTCTGAAACCATTTGCCGAATGGAGTACGCATCCCATAATCGAGATCACCAAACTCCCGTAGATGCCAAATGTGAGGCTTGCCAAATTTCTTTGCAATATAAGCACCCGCACTGATTATACTGGAGTTGGAATGTACGATATCGAATTCTATTCCTTTTACTGCATTGACTGCGTCTTTTCTGTAGATTAGAGTCCGGATGTAGCTTGCAGCTGCCTTTTTCCAATCCCGATGTTTGTCAAACCTTATTTTTGCCTCCAGTCGCGCTATACCGTGCTTATCAAGTTCAATTCCAAGGTCATTGCCGGTCTGGATCTTATAATCAGGAAGAAGGACTGTTGGAATTATGCCTTTTTCGCGAAGTTCCAGAATCAATTGCAGTAAGGAGTTGTTGGCTCCATACAGTTCCCTGTAGTGAGTCACGAACAGAACTTTTATTCCCTTACTTTCTGGCATGGTGATGGAATTTTAATAGTTCAATATTCGAACGGAGAGTCAAAATCCGCTAATGGACGATATCCCTTATCTTTGTCTGACAGGATTGCATTTTCAATTGCTATATGCCAATCTATACCTAAATTAGGGTCAAGCAGAGAAATCCCACCCTCTGCTTCCGGATGATAGTAGTCATCACATTTATACTGGAAAATTGCTGTCTCGCTTAGCACAGCAAATCCGTGGGCAAATCCGTGGGGAATGAAAAACTGTATATGATTATCTTCTGACATTTCCACTGCTACATGCTTGCCATATGTCGGAGATCCTTTTCTGATGTCAACAGCCACATCAAGTACCCGTCCTTTGACACATCTTACCAGCTTGGCTTGACAGAATGGAGGACGCTGGAAATGAAGACCACGAATTACTCCAAATGAAGAGGATGATTCATTATCCTGCACAAATTCTACCTCGGCCACATTGCGGTCGAAGTTTTGCTTTGAATATGATTCAAAAAAATATCCTCTTGAGTCTTTGAAGACCCTCGGTCTCAAGATCTTGAGGCCCTCTATCTCAGTGTCGAATATTTCCATCTTCCGCTACTTTCATTAGATACTGTCCGTATTGGTTCTTTAGCATAGGTCTTGCTAACTCTTCCAATTTTTCTTTAGAAATCCAGCCTTGCCTATATGCTATGCCTTCAAGACAGGCAATTTTTAATCCCTGGCGTTTTTCAAGCACTTCTACATAAATTGAAGCCTCAGCGAGTGAGTCATGTGTGCCCGTGTCAAGCCATGCAAATCCTCTTGGAAGTGTCTGCACCTTGAGCTCTCCATCTTTCAAGAATTCCTGATTGACAGTGGTGATTTCAAGTTCTCCTCTTGCTGATGGCTTGATATGGCGTGCCACATCCACTACTTTGTTGGGATAAAAATATAATCCTACCACTGCATAGTTAGATTTGGGATGAGTTGGCTTTTCTTCGATTGAAAGGCAATTGCCCTCCGAGTCAAATTCTGCTACTCCATATCTTTCCGGATCATTTACCCAATATCCGAAAACGGTGGCTTTATTATGAAGCTCTGCATCATTGACGGCCTCTTTGAGTACTTGGGAAAAATTTGGTCCATGGAAAATGTTGTCTCCGAGCACAAGGCAAACGCTGTCGTTGCCAATAAATTCACGTCCTATGATGAAAGCCTGGGCCAGCCCGTCGGGAGAAGGTTGCTCTGCATAAGAAAATTTGACACCATAGTCCGATCCATCGCCAAGTAGCCTCATAAATCCAGGCAGATCCTGCGGCGTGGAAATGATAAGGATTTCCCTGATCCCCGCTTGCATGAGGGTGGAGATAGGGTAATAGACCATCGGCTTGTCGAAGATAGGCAAAAGCTGCTTGCTGATGCCTTTTGTGATTGGGTATAATCTTGTGCCGGAGCCTCCAGCGAGTACGATGCCTTTCATGATATTGGTTAACTATATATTGTCACTGATATAACTTTGCGTACTGTGCGGAAATCGTTTTCCATGTGTAGTTTTTTTCCGCTATATCCTTCATCCTGGATCCATCAAGATCAGTACGTCCGATAATCTCAAGCAACCCGTCTGAGCCTTTGAAATAGTATGCCTCATCTTTGGTCGTGGCCCGGTTAAACACCACATCGTATGAGATGATAGGGATACCAAAAAACATGGCTTCTACCAAGGATGGATTAGTGCCACCGGCACTGTGTCCATGGACATACAGCCCGGCACTGCTTCTAAGTGCATATAGCACGTCAAGATCGTAGATGGCATCAAGCATCTTGATATTAGCATATTTTGAATAATTGTTGCGCAGTTCTTGAGAATACTCACTATGTCCCCAGTTGCCAATATACACTAAAGTCTTGTCTGATCTTGAGAAGGCGTTGAGAACCATTTCGCAATTGTTTTCAGGCTCTATTCTGCACACTGCTATTGCGTAATCGTCTTTTTTGAGCCCGTATTTCTGCAAAGTGGCTTCTATAAATTCTTCCGGAAGGTCTCTTATGACATGATCGCCACCATAAGCGATCAATTTTGATTCCTTCCCATATTCTTCCGATACGTATTTTTGTATAGCCTTATTGTCTGTGATGACGATATCAGCGTATTTTACTGCCATCGCCTCTGAGATTTTAAGGATTTTCTTTGCAAATTTCCCCCATTTGTCACGCTTATATTCCATACCATCTATGTTGATGATAAGCTTCTTTGAATTAAGCATATGAAATATGGGCAAGAACAGGCATCCTGACACTCCAAGCACAAGCACCACATTGTAGCCATTAAGTGCTTTGCAAAGAGAAAGAATATCGTAAGGCACAGATTGGGCTCCGTTTGCTTTTAGGGGAATATACTTTAGTTTTGCTCCTTTATAATGAGACATTCGCTCCTGCATATCCTTACCGGAGCAGAATACTGTATATTCTACATCTTCCGGGCAGTTATCGCCAAGAAGATTTTCAACAAGGCTTTCGAAGCCTCCGTATTTTGCAGGGACACCTTGAGTGCCTATTATAGCTACTTTTGTCATTTTTATTATTTTGTAGGAATCAATGACCTCCGTCGGTAGAGACTCAACCATGTCATGCTTCCTTTTGCAGAGATACCTCCCCCCTACATAATAATGTGGAAACTCCTTTTTTTATTGTATCGTTTCTAAAAATTAATACGTTTTTCTTAAGATAGGTTCTCTTTTGTCTTGCCTTCTCCAAACCTTAGGAAGTGTCATATAAACGACAGATGCTCTCCTTTCAGTGAATATTGAAGGTTTTTATTGCGTTCTCCTATCTTTTTTGCCGGAATTCCTGCTACAATCGAGAATGGAGCTATGTCTTTGGTCACGACAGAGCCTGCAGCCACAACCGCTCCTTCTCCGATCGTGACAGAATGCAAGATTGTCACTCCGGGCCCAATCCAAGCCCTGTCACATATGTCTACGCCATATGTGCTGTCGCTAAGGCATCGAAACCCCGGATCTGAATGATCATGTTGCTCTGTCCATATGTGGACTCCCGATGAGAAATTTACGTTCTTACCTATCCTTATGCCATTCCTTGCATCAAGTATAGCCTGGTCGCCGATTATGCTCCCTTCCCCTATATGCAAGTTTATTCCTGCCCTTATTTCAGCTCCGTGATATATGGCAGCTCCGTTGGCTAAGTCTACGAGATAAAGATGCCTGTAGATGAAATTCCTGATGTGATGTGAAGGAATTTTTCCTGTCTCAAGCATCATCCACATATGATATCCCCTTATCTTTAGGGCAGCCTCAGTCTTAATTCGAGACAAAATATGCTTTGACTGATCAGGGGAAGACTCCTCTTTCTTTTGCTTGCTTATCGATACTTCCCGAGAGTCTCTTTGTAATTCTCTCTTCGATACCATTCTTATCATTGGCGACAGAAAGATAAAGGCAATCCATTTCAAATAGACTAAGAAGAGAAGAATTATTGAAATGATAAGGTATACAGTGGGCATAAACCTAATGGAAATGACAATTTATCTTTGTTTGACTATTCTTGCCGGATTGCCCACTACGGTGCAATTTGCCGGCACTGATTTGAGTACAACAGATGCTGCTCCGATGATGGCGTTGTCGCCTATTGTTATGCCCCCGAGCACAAGAGAATTAGCGTATATTTTGACATTATCTCCTATTATAGGCCGAGGTTCCTCTATGCCGCTACGGGCTTTGCCTATTGTTACTCCTTGCCACACTTGACAGTCTTTCCCCATTTTTGAGCACCCGATGCGGGTGCCAAATCCGTGCTGAATCACTAATCCTTCTCCAACGTCCTGACAACTTATCGACATCTGCTGGCCAGGATATATGAGGCGTATGGGATTAAATTCATTTATCCTATAGCGATAATATAGCAATGTCCTGAACTCCGGAAAGCGACTCATTAGTTCAATTGAATTCACATACAGGCTCGAAGATGAAGGGAGAGGCAGCACTTTAAGCCAATCTTTGACTTCCCGTTTCAGTGTCTTTGTGCCCCTGAGCAGAAAAAACAGATATAATGGACTGAACAGCAGGATTATTATGATACGCCGTTTCATATTATTGTTCTGCAATAAGTTTTCGTTCCTTTTCTCCTTTAGCTAAATAAATGCCAATCACATATGGAAACAACCATGAATACCAACTTGGATAGGCTCTTTGCATAAAGCACAGGATTATTACTATCAAGAATGCTATGGTATATCGATAGTCCGGGTGTGGGGGAATGACACTCAAATAGAAAAGCAAAGCAAGCACAACGCCTATAAGGCCGTAGTTGATAATGAATATTTTGTAGCCTGCACCTGCAATCAGATTCATGTTGGTCTTTTCTTTTACCCCCACCAGAAGGTCATGATTTTTTACGGTCTTGTCGAAAGTATGATCCGTGTTGTGGTCAACTCGGTTGTTGCCTTTGATGCCCTTGCTTGAATCTTGCTCAAGGCGGCTTATGATAAGGTCGTTCATTGCATTGTTGCCACCACTCCAGCTTATGGCAAATGAAACCGCTGCAGCTCCCAGAGCGCCAACTATTACAGCCTTTATTACGGTGTTGACTTTAAGGAGAATATAGCCTGTGGCTGCAAGCAAATATCCTGCCAATGAGAAAGAGAATACTATACTTATAAGGAGGATCCAAAGCCATGGACATGCCTTGAATCGAAATCGGTTTGCGATCATTATGAAGGTGCTCAGAAGTGCCTGATGGCCTGGCTCGAGAAAGAAAGCATTGAATCTGACGAGCATACCGCTGTCCCATGTGGTCTTGATAAAGAATCCATAGTTGGTAAATGGCACATAATTGGGATGCACGAATTGTCCTAATGATGGCAGATTGATGAAAAGTGTCATCCAGTATTCAAGAAGGGCCGGTATGAGAAGTATTGCATACCATTTCGTGGTGAACTTCAGTAGTTCTTCCTTGTATTCGAATGGGAGCTGAAGAAGCCAAATGACAGGCATATACATAAGAATGGTGGTCAAACCCATCACCGGACCATCAATCCATAGAAACCATAGTCCAATAAGCAGTATAGCAGCGCTTACCCGTCCCAATGTCTTGTCGAGTTTGAATTGTATTGGCATCATGCTCAAGCAGAATACCATTATCAGATTGACTACAACAAGTATCGGGCCTTGATTGAAAAGAGACGTAACCCAGATATATGTTGAGGTCAACAACCAGAAGAAATTGGTCAGTTTAAATAGAGTCCACATATATTTATTTGTGAATATGCTTGAATTTCTTCGAGATCATTTCCATGATCATTTTTCTGTCCTCATTGTTAAGCCCTACAAGACCTCCGATGACGATACCCCAAATTCCGGCAACGCCTGTGTTGATGATCGTCCCCCAGATTCCCGGTAGTATGGGAGCAAGGTGTTCAAGGAAAAAATACGATGGGATTGCAACCGCAATTGTCTTAATGATTGGAACAGCCACTTCCGACAGATATGTCCTGTAGTTCAGCCCAACCTGTCCGTGTGCAATGATTATGCGTATTGCCTGTGCTATTACAAGGACTGAAATCTGTATTACCAGAGTAGTTGGAGGAGTTGCACCGAGCCAGAGCGCCAATGCCGCAATCGGAATGAAGGAGAGTGTGATGATGCCTACGCTGACCTGATACTTCCGGATATTTCCCGTGGCTTGAATAATGCGGCTTATAGGGGGTTCGAGAGTCAGTGCAAGGCAATATAAGAGGATCAGTTTTGAAAAAACGGTCATATATGGCGTTTCAGTGCTCTTCACGATCCAGATCCCAAGCAGGTCTTTCATATTGCATAGCAATGGGAAAGCTAGCACGAATATTAGCAGAAAAGACATTTTTGATGTCTTCATCACCAGCCGGAGAGCCCTGTCTTTGTCGTCAGCTGCATATGACTTGATGATCTGAGGGCTTGCAGCCATATAAAGATTTATGGAAAAACCGTTGATTACATGCTGTATTCTGTCTGCAATAGCTTTGGAAGTGTTGATTATGGGACCAAAGAATATATTTAGCAGGATATTTTGCCCTTGAGTCGCGAGGATACCCGAAACTGAGCCAAACAGATTCCATCCTGTATATTGTGAGAGCTGTGCGAAGATATTTTTATCCCATTTCCAGGTGTACTTACAATACTTGAAGTTTGAATGGCAATATTGCACTGACATTGCAAGCACCACTGCACTTATCATCATTGTCAATACACTGTAAAGTATCAGTCGGTCGCCACCGAAGCGCAATAAGACAAAAGCTATGCCAAGCTTCAAGACTCCTTCGACAATGCTGAAGATAGCGAAGGCTTGCATTTTCTCATTGGCTACTATAGATGAAGTGTAGGGTATGGTGATGAGTCCTAATGCAAAAGATGCCAGCGATGCCTGAAACACCCAGAGGACGGCATTGGTGCGGTCGGGTGGGAAATTGAGCCAATCATGTATTGCCCAAAGTCCAATCGGTTCTCCGATAATGAGGAGAACTCCGGCCATGCAGAGAAAGCAAATGAGAAGAAGTGTAAAAGTCTTACTGTATTCCTCAAAGTCCTGGCGTCCGAGATGAAATGAAAGGAAGCGCTGAGTCGCTGAGGTCATTGCTCCGGTAAGAATCGAAAGGGAAGCCACCAGACTTGCAATCACATCATAGATGCCGTAATCAATGTCGCCGAGAGCTTCAAGAGTTACCCTTACTGCATATAGGTTTACGAATGTAAGGAAGATCAGGCGCGTATAGAGAAGCCCGGTATTCTTGATTATTCTTCCGGTGGCTGGTTGCATCGCTTTAGGGCACACGACTTGCTGGCCGAATAGTTTTTAACTTTCGACAGGTTTTGTCTCTAATAAGGAATTATATGTATATTGCTTAGATAGTTATATTTGATGGAGTGTTGAAAAAAGCGTCAATTTTAAGATGCATTTTTTCTTCCCATCTCTAAGAAATCTTGAAATGGGCGCTAATTTTCTACTCATTGAAATGCAAAATTAGTAAAAAATACTGAGATAATGAAATTTTATATTTAAAATTGTGCCTTATACGAAAGGAAACGCCGTTTCCTGCTGGGATACGGCGTTTCCATGATATAAAAACGATATAAGTTAGTCTCCTTTAATACCCGAAGATTTGTTCGGGTGTGAGTACTACTACCTTCCCGATTTTTGAAAGAGCGTCCATGTCGAGGTCTTCTATATCGCCAAGGATGCAATAGTAGTAAGTGCGTCCCTTGACATTTTCCTGTTGGAATTTGACGATGTCATTGAGAGTGAGTGATGGGAGGGCTTCGAAGACCTCACGTCGTGTATCGTGGTCATTTCCAAGATCCAGGGCGTGAATATAGTTCCATGCTATGTTGTCCTTGATGATGCGGTCTGTGCGTAGGCGCGCATCAAGTCCTTCCTTGGCAAGATCGAATGCCCGTTGGCTTTCAGGCATATCGTTGATGATTTCGTTGAAGGCATTGATTGCGTCTGCCATCTTATCGTTCTGGGTAGCAATCATCGACGAGTAATAGTAAGGACGGTATGTATAGCCCGGGGCATAGTAACCGGCTCCTGCGGAGTAGGCGAGAGAACGGCTTTCACGCATCTCTTGGAATACGATTGCATTCATAGAGCTACCGAAGTATTCGTTGTAGAGTTGGCGCAATGGCTCGTCGACTGATCCGTATTTTTCGCCTGAGTTTGAGAACATCCGCATATAGAGCTGCTTTGCAGGATATGGCGCTACGAATACGATGGTCTCGTCGGTTTTCTGATATGGATATTTATCAATGGTCTTGATTTGGCGTAGCTCCTTGACTCCTTTGCCATGGTTGGCATTGAGCGTTGCAATGAAGTCGTCGGGAGCCATGCCTCCATAGTAGATGATGCGATGCTCAAGAGTCATCAGATTTCGCAAGGCGTCTATGAGTTTCTGGGGATCAGTCTGGCGAAGGGCTGCTGAGTGCACGTCATCGGTAGATGGATTATGCTCACCACGCATCATATAGTTGGTGAGACGCCCGAAATTCTGGCTCTGATTTGTCTTGGCGTTTTCTTCCGACTGAGCTATACGTTCGACAAGAGCATTATATGCGTCTTGATCTACAACTGCATTTGCAAGGAGGTCTTCCATCAGGGCCATAGCTTGCGGCATATTGTCGCTAAGTCCGGTGAGAACAATGTAGGAGCGTTGTTGTCCGGGAACGATTCGGAAGCTACAAGCAAGCTTATAAAGTTCATCTTTGATCTGCTGAGCGCTTTTCTCAGGAGTGCCGATATAGTTGAAGTAGTCGGATGCCGCATCGAGAAGCGGATCGTGGTCGGTGCCATAATCATAGATGTAAGTCGTCTGGAATATATCGTTGGAAGTGTTTGGGGTGTAGAGCACTTCCACACCATTGTTTGCGGTGAGTTTGGTAAGATCCTTTTCGTAGTCGACGAATACTGGTTCGATCGGAACAACCTTGGTATTGCGGATTTCGGTCAGGAAGTCGCTTGAGGTATCCCGGTTGGTGGCGATAGGAGTAAGAGATGGCTTAGCAATTTTCAGTTCATTGGGATCGTCGCCTTGGCGTTTATATATTGCTACATAGTTTTCCGGACCGAGATATTTGTTGGCTACGCGTACTACATCGTCTTTTGTAATTTTGTCAAGGTTGTGGATTCGGTCTACCACGTTGCTCCACTCTTGCCCATCTACGAAAGCTTGCACATACATATCTGCACGTAGTTCGTTGCTTTCGAGAGCGCGTTGCTGTGCGAGTTTTTCATTATTGATAATTCCTTCGATCAAAGCATCGGAGAATTCTCCTGCACGAAGTTTTGCCACTTCGTCGGTAAGAAGAGATCGCACTTCGTCGAGTGTCTGACCGGGTTTGGGATCTCCGTAGAGAAGAAAAGCTCCTTGGTCAGCAAGGTCGTACATTCCTGCGCCGGTGCCAAGAGTGAGCTGCGGCTGATTGATGTTGATGTCAAGCAGACCTGTTTTGCCATTTGAAAGAGCTTCTACTGCTATCTGAAGAGCCGGCATGTCCTCATCCTTAACAGCAGGAGTGCGCCAAGCGAGGAATATGTATTCTGACTCTTTTCCTAATACTTCTACATTGATAGGAGATGTGATGGGACTCTCCTCCGGGAAGTTCAGGATAGGAAGATTGGGATTGGGCTTCAGATGACCAAAATATTTTTCAATTATGTCTACCATTTCGTCCGGATCGAAATCACCTGATAGGCATATCGCCATATTGTTGGGTACATACCACTGTTTATGGTAGTTTTTCACATTGGTGATCGAAGGATTCTTAAGATGCTCTTGAGTGCCAAGCACTGTCTGAGTGCCATAAGGATGGCTTGGATATAGGGCAGAGAGCATTTTCTCGAACACCTTGCGATTGTCTTTTGTAAGCGACATGTTTTTTTCCTCATAGATAGTCTCAAGCTCAGTGTGGAACCCTCGGATTACAGGATTCTCAAATCGGTCGGCTTGAATGCGTGCCCAGTTTTCGATCTGGTTGGAAGGAATATCTTCCACGTAGCAAGTGACATCTTGCGATGTATAAGCATTTGTGCCGTCGGCTCCTATGGCAGCCATAAGCTTGTCGTATTCATTTGGGATAGCCAGCAGAGATGCCTGATAGCTGACAGAGTCAATCTCGTGATAGATTTGAGCACGAGCCGCAGAGTCGGTCGTATTGCGATAAGTCTCGAAGAGTTGTTCTATTTGGTCGAGAAGAGGTTTTTCAGCAGCGTAATCTTGGGTGCCGAATTTCTTTGTTCCCTTGAACATGAGATGTTCGAAGTAGTGGGCGAGTCCTGTAGTCTCGGCAGGGTCGTTCTTGCCGCCTACTCGGACTGCTACGTATGTCTGGATGCGCGGAGCATCCTTATTGACAGTCATGAATACCTTCAGACCATTGGGAAGTGTATACATCTTAGTGTCCAGAGGATCATTAGGCACTGTCTGAAACTGACGGCCAGCCACAGCGAAAGTAGCCGAGACAAACATAATGGCACTTAGCCATAAAAATCGGATTGAGAGTTTCATATTGTTATAGAAGTTAATAATGTGCAAAGATAAGGAAAAATTTTTGTAAAATAAAATTTAACCCAATCAATTTGGTAATTTGAATAGTAGTTGCTAATTTTGCAAATGACTAACCTATAAACAAGATAGATATTATGAATCGAAGAATATTTTGTGTGGTAGCGGGATTTTTTGCAGCATCCGTTTTGATAGCCAACGCTGGGGGAATTGGCGAGAGGGCCCTTTGGGGATCTGTGTGTGGCACGTCGAATGCTACCACCAACAATTATAAGGAGACTCTTGATAAAATGCTCGTTTCCTGGCGTATGCTTCCCGGCGATGATGCCTCTACAGCATTCGATCTTTATAGAAGCATAGGCGGGGGAAAAGAAGTCAAATTGAATGCGGATCCTATATATACTACCAATTATCAGGACCTTACCTTGACATTTGGAGGCAGGGGCGACAATGGGGATGTGACCTATCGTCTTACTTATTCAGGAAGCGATGAGACAATTGGCACCTATACCTTGATGAAAGGGCAACGCTCAGGGAAAAAACCATATATATCTATTCCTTTGTCAGCGACATCAGACGTTTGCTCCATCGAGGGAATGGAATATCAGGCAAACGACGTGAGCGTAGGTGATTTGGATGGTGATGGACAGATGGAAATAATCGTAAAGCGTCTATTGGCTCATGGAGACAATGACGGAACCGGTAGTGGCGAGTCTCCTCTTGAGGTTCGTCATACAGTGCTGTATGAGGCTTATAAGCTTGATGGCACGATGCTATGGCGTGTGTGCTCGGGTCCGAACATTATCCTTGGTAACAGCAGCTCTTTTGCTGTGGCGGATTTTGATGGTGACGGGCGAGCAGAGATGGCAATCAAGACAGGGGAAGGAACCATATTTGGCGATGGGATGGAGATAGGAGATACGGATGGGGACGGAAAAACCGACTACCGCACTAAAGGAGCAAACTATATCGGCTCAGGTCCGGAATTCTTCTCGATAATCGATGGGGAGACAGGCAAGGAACTTGCGCGTGCGGATTTTATCAAGCGAGGCAAGAGTGAGGACTGGGGCGACAACTACTTCAAGCGTGCTCATAGCTTGAGGGTAGGTGTAGGATGTTTTGATGGAGAACTTCCTTCGGTAATTCTCGGCCGTGGAGTATATGCCAAGTCCGTAATAGAGGCGTGGGATTATCGCGATGGAGAGCTGACGCGTCGCTGGAATTTCGATACAGATGCAAAGCTTACCGGAAAGGATGGATTTGCCTACAGCAAATATGCCGGACAGGGAAATCATTCGCTGAGCGTTGGAGATGTGGATGGCGATGGTTTTGATGAGATTGTGTATGGTGCAATGACAGTGGATCATGATGGGGAAGGACTCTATTCTTCTTGCCTTGGGCATGGCGATGCCCTGCATCTTGGCAAGTTTGACCCTTCACGACCGGGACTTCAGATTTTTTCTTGTTTTGAGACAGGAAAAACGGAAGTGGCACTACGCGATGCTGCAGATGGCTCAATAATCTATGACCATAAGAGCAGCAAGGAGGGGGATATGGGAAGAGCTATGATCGCAGATATCGACCCCTCGAAACCCGGATGCGAGATGTGGTGGTATAAGAGCACTGTGCGTGACATCAATGGCAATGAACTGACTGGAGATGCAGCCAATTATCCAGGCTCATGCAACTTTGCGATATGGTTTGACGGCACTTTGAATCGCCAGACATTCACGGGAACAAAGATCGATAGTCGCAGGGGAGGACGAGTGTTCACTGTATATCGTTATGATGTGGCAGACATAAATGGATCGAAGGAGAATCCATCGTTTTATGGGGATATACTTGGCGACTGGCGAGAGGAATTGATATATCCGGACGCAACCAAGACTAAAGATCTGAAGATATTTTCAACATGGCTACCTACGGAACATCGTGTGCCCTGGTTGATGACCGACCATGTATATGAGATGAGTGCGTTGAATCAGAATATTGGTTACAATCAGCCGACTCATACAGGATATTACCTTGGGTCGGACTATAAGAGTGATGAGGAGATCTGGGCATCTTCCGGCGCATCGAGTGGGGTAGAGGAGATGGGATATGACGGAGAGTCATATGAAGATGAAAGCGTGTTTGACCTCATGGGCAGGAGAGTGGAAAATCCAGCCACCGGCATCTATATCAAGAGTGGCAAGAAGTTTGTGGTCAAGTAATGTATTCCCATACTTTTCCATTGTTGTATAGAAAAGTATAGTCGCATCCTGAAAGGAATCCATACCCATCTTCGAAAAATTCCTCATATTGACTGTCGCGATTATATAGCCTTTCGCGCCTGACATTTACCCCTAACCCGTAAACCTTCATGCCTCCGTCTCTTGCTGCGGCAATCAATTGCTGGTTCTTTTCGGAAATGGGTCCCCACTGGAAGTCAGAAATTATAAGCAAGTCGGCTCCAGTGAATGACTTGGCATGCCTTCGGAAGTCCGGTATAGAAGGGAGTTTTGTGAATAGGAATTTAAAGAGCCTGTTCTCATCATTGCCCCCGTCGTAGGAATAAGAGAGGAATGACAGGAACTGATCCCGTTGTTTACGCAGATCGGTCAATATGAAGAAAGACAATTGAAACGAATAGTTGACCATGCAGATAGGACGCTTGTCACGCTGCGCCATAATGGCGATGGCATAGGCAAGCGTCTTTGCTGTCATTTCCGGTTCTCCTGACATGGAACTGCTCGTATCCACACAAATGTAGATAGGTCCAGACTTGTCTTTCTTTTGCTCAAACGACCGGGAAGCTGAAGAAAAGAGTTGCAGGCGTTTCTGTACAAACCTCTGATAGAATATGTTTTCAGTTGCCTTTCCTCCGAGCAGAGCCAATTCCGAAGGTAAGATTGAGTTTAGATCGTCGCCTACTGTCACGCCGCTGATGTCGCTTCGCGAAGCGTGCTGAAACTTTCCTGAAGCCTCAAGAGCAGTCCCTCCGCTGCGGCCTATTCTTTGCGCAAGTTCCACTAAAGTGGGATCGAGACTGTCAAGAAAACGAAATTCAGCCTCTCTGCCATCAGCCTCGAGACCAGGCCCAACACCATTTGCATCCGATGCCAATTCTTTCAAGGATTGCGGCAAGCTGTTGCCTTGCGGGACTGAAGCATTGGTCATGTCAGCCGGACTATCTTCAAATGGAGTATATTCGGAAGTTCCCAAGAAGTCACCTCCGTCATTGTGCAAATGCCAAGAATCTCCTGAGACATTGAAGATATGTCTCGTCAGCCAATCATTGAGGAAATCTTCTTTTTTGCCGGTGCGCCTTGTTTCGTCTTTCCAATCCTCATCCGTCAAGGAATCAATGAAGATACTTACGGCCGATAGCGAATAGTTTCTACATTCATTGTCGTTTTCAACCACACTATAAAATCTTACATCACAGACTATGTCACGGATCATCTGATACATAGAAGTCTTCGCTCCTCTCAGTCGGCGCACCATTTCAGTGATCGTGTCGCCGTTGTTGGTAGCGGAAGCAAGCTTTATTGCTTTGCGCAGGTATGAGAGATGATGTTGCAGCATTAGATCGTCTCCATCTTTTCTCTATACACAGCCACAAGCTGCTTCAAGATATTATACATATCCGAATTGACCACAAATAGATTATTGTTCATAAGCATATAGAGTCCGTTGGCAATTTGATCGATTGATTCTCCGGCATCAGCTATGAAGTCGTTGGCCAATTGATTGTCGGAGAGCGTACGAAGTTTATATCGATAATTGTTGATACAGACTATTCCCTCCTCTATGAAATAAATAGCAAACTGTCCGCGTGGGCGTATTGTAAGTGCACCGCTTGTAGTTTCAGAGCCGAAAAATATTTCTTTAGGCGAATCCTTTATTTTCTGATAGTCTGATATCGTGATTTTCAGAGGGGTGTCATCGCATAGGATGATATAATGCTGCCCATCCGGAGAATAAAGGGCATTTGTCTTGTCTTTGCCGGTTGATGCATGGCGTTTGTAGCTTTTATATCGATCGAGATAATTGCGGAATAAGGATGCCAATATTATTTCGGAAAGCACCTGGCGAATCTCCGGGATGGAAGACTCTTCATTCCATAGCATATGGGAGAGCAGCATCAGATCTGATAGGTCTACTTCTTTTCGTCCGTTGAGATAAGCAGACATCCGAAGCAGGTTGACTGCCTTCTTCCAGCGTCGGTCTGAAACGTAATATTTCATATTGTCAGAATCTGTCTCCCCGGAGACGATGTCCTTGGCATTGATCTTGTCATTGAGGCGCTCTCTTATCCTATATATTATTTCAAGAATATTGTCAGGGATAAAGATTTTTCGGCTCTCTGACAAAAAAGACAAATATTCGGAGTGTGTGATGGGATCGCATTTGATAGGCGCATGGTCTGACTCGGAAGGGGAGAGCAGACGAAAGAAGGCGTTTTTTTGCTCAATAGGGTTGACGATATAGCGCACGAGGAAGCGATCCCACAGAGCCTCCAGTCCTTCATCTTTAGCAGGAAGCTCGTTGCTTGCAGCTATCACTCCCTTGAGGGGTATCTGCAATTCCTCTTTGCCGTTGCGGTAGATTTTTTCATTGAGAACAGTAAGCAGGGTGTTTTGTATGGCGGGTCCGGCTTTCCATAACTCATCAAGAAAAACTATTTCCGCATCAGGAAGATAACCATCTATGACTCTCTCGTAGCTGTCGGCGTCTTTTAGTTTGGATATGCTGACAGGACCAAAGATTTCATCCGGAGTAGAGAACCTTGACATCAGATATTCAAAAACGGAAGCATCTTTGAATGCCAGCTTTAGTCGACGGGCAATCATAGACTTTCCGACGCCTGGGAGTCCAAGGAGGAATATACTTTCTCCTGCAAGGGCACTAAGCAAGCTTAGGGAGAGAACTTCCTCGCGTTCGAAAGTGCCTTCCTTCATCATGATTAGAATTCCTTTTATTTTGTCTTTGATTGCCATAAGTTAAGGATTAAATATTCAAGCTATGGGGTTACATTGCGAGGAGGATGCGCCCACCTTCTTTGACGAAGATTGTATGGTTGCGGCAGATTGCGGCGTAGACTTGTGCTGAGGTTACAGGTTGGGCATCGGTTCTGGTATGCAGTTTTTGCCGATTTATTTCGTCAGCTATGCGTTGCGTGGTCATTCCTCGGCCTGCCGTCGCGAGAACGTAGACCATGGCATCCTCAAGTCTCATTTTTGGTTTCATGCCTCAATTCCAATTTTTTTAGTGGTCGCATAATGCAAATTTAGTGAAAAATCTTGTAGTATGCAAGTTTGATTGTGGCCGTTTTGTCCAAAGTGGATTGGAAGTTTCTATGTAGATAGAAAGCTTTGCAGAATCATAGGTGATTTTCGTCAGTCGGGGCGGAGCAATACTCCTGACTTTTTGCTTAAACAGGGTCGTTATTCCTCTGACAATTTTGAAAATATATTTAAAAGCTTTGATTATTAATAGAAAAGTGGTATATTTGCAATTTGAACTATATACCAAGACATATTAATATCTCTACTTAAGTATCTATACGCATGAAAAAAATGATTGGTAGAAAGATGGCTGTTTCATTGGCATTAGGATTGATGCCGACGATGGTTTTAGCGGAATCTTCACAAAATAGGGAGCCTTCTGCTGTGGAGGGTGATTTAAAGCCAAGGATTGTTGTTTTGACCGACATAGCACCCGGCGACCGTGAACCTGATGATATGGAATCGGTAGTAAGGCTTCTGTCGCATGCCGACCTTTTTGAGATTGAGGCAATCATCACCGGATCGGGATGGAACAGCGGAGGAGGTGCGTATAGCGATGAATGGGCCTCATACTTATATACTGTGATTGATGCTTATGAGAAGGACCTTCCAAACCTTATGAAGCGGTCTGGCCAGCAAGAGTTCTTATCAATCGAGGAGGAATCAGGGAGACAGGAAATTGGATACTGGCCAAGTGCAGACTATTTGCGGAGCAGGCATCGCATGGGTAGCCGACATCTCGGGATGGAATTTCTTGGAAAAGACAATGAGTCTCCTGGTAGCGATATGATCATACAACTTGCCGAGGAAGAAGATCCAAGGCCATTATGGATTTTGGTATGGGGAGGAGCAAACAGTGCAGCCCAGGCATTATGGCAGTTGAGAGATGCCGGAGAGGATGCAAGACTGGATAAAGTACTTGATAAAATCAGACTATATACCATTACAGATCAGGATGTAGACTGGATGCAAAGAGGCCAGTATGACATCAGTTCACACAAATGGATGCGCAAGACCTTCGGCGACAAACTTTTCTTCATATGGGATGAGAGTGCATGGTTGTCGCAAAATGAGATTGGGGCATCTAATTGGAGTGAATATGAGTCGAAGATACAGACTAAGGGCAATATGGGATCGATATATCCGAAGTATAAATATGGGGTAGAGGGTGATACACCCAGTTTCTTATATGTTTTTCCCAATGGCCTCAACGATCCTCTTCATCCGGAGTATGGGGGCTGGGGCGGATATTTCAGGCATGAGCTTTCTCCCGACAGCGTGACGTATTGTTTTACCAATATGCGACCTGAGATAAAGGAGACCTCGCAGAAATACGAACGATATTTCTATCCTGCCGTTTTCAATAGTTTTGCTTCAAGAATGGAATGGGCAGAAAAAGGAAAAGGTAATAGAAATCCGGTCTTGGTTGTGAATGGAATAGGGGGATTGTCTCCAATTGTTGTTGATGCGTCTCGCGGAGAAAGTGTTGTTATGGACATTTCCAACTCTTATGATCCGGATGGAGATGACCTTGAGTATAAGTGGTGGATAATGCCGGAAGCAGGCGGAACGTTGCCAGACGGTTGCTTGACGTTTGGGGCTTCAGGTAATGCAGAGATAAAGATACCGGAAGATTATGATGGAGGTGACATCCATGTCATCTGCGAATGCACCGATTCCGCCACTATCCCACTGACATCCTACCGACGAGTGATCGTTCTGATTAAGTAGGAGCTGCGAGATCCTCATTTCGATATTTCCTCTACATCTCCTACAATAAACCTCAATATTTCTCATACAGGAGATCTTTTTAGAACAATACTTTGGGAATAACTTGATTATAAGTCTGAATTCGCCGACGTTTAGAATGGTGTTGACGGCAGTGGTGAAGATGGCTTATCAGTGAAAGGATAAGGGTGTATATAGTGCCTATCACATGCCTGTTGGATTAGGCAGTTGGATATGAAGTTGGATAATGTAAAAAGCATCCCAGCCTCGGGATGCTTTTCTTTGAAGTTAGAGTTGAGGGTGATTGAGGATGCAAGTCTGATCATTTGCAGATCATGATCGGGTTGTCGAGACCATCTCGGAATTGAGATGTGGCACCGTCTTTCCGGATGTAGAAAGTTTGTGTTTCTTGTGATGTCCTGTAGGTTAATTTGGAGGCATCTCTGTATATCTTGTTTCTTTCCCTTTTTGTTTGGGCTCTGCTTAGCTGACGATCTACTTCATCGTTTGATTTTGTGACATGAGAAGTATATGGTTCGGACAACATATTTAATTCAATCACATCCTCTGATACAGGAGACCAGGTACCGGTAAATTCATGGGTGTAATTTTTAAACCCGTTTGCAGTATTGATTGCAGAACAAGATCCATCTTCATAGATGGTAATGTTCCAATGTTCCTGGATTGGATGGTCGCCGGAATATCTTGTGTAAGAACCTTCAAAGGTTCTTTGACTCGCATGTCCGAAACCGCAAGATGACAGAAGGCACAACAGCACACTTGTTAATGCGGTTGAAAGAAATTTTTTAGATAACTTAATCATTAGCATTAATTAAAAAATGTCTTGAAATAAAATCTATTATTTAATCTAGCGGGTAGTATTTGATGTCTCTTTTTTCATGCTTGGTGGGTCGATGTTCGGATTTTGCCCTTCTCTCAATCCAATTACCCCATTCGTCGTAATTATAATCCGAATATATAAATTTATCAGGTCGTGGATAATCACCTTTACGGCGGAAATTTCTATATTCAACTTGGGTTGCATCCTGACGTATGTAATGTTTCATTATCTGTCCGACCTCTCCTGTCTTTTCAGCTTTCTGATCCTTTCTCAATTTAAAATCTACTATATATCGATCGTAACCTCCTTCGGGATAATGAATTAAAAAATCATAGGCGGGATGTTCCTTTTTAATATCAAAAGAACTTTGACCGCGAATCTCAAATTTCCATCCATTTTCTCCCCATTCCTTTAGATAATGGCTGTATCCATTTTTATCATAAACTATATTATACAAAAGGTTAATAGAGTCGTTAAATCCAAAGAAATCAAGAAGACCCTTTTCGTTATACTTGAGAACAAGTGAGTCATAACGAACTTCTTCTACAGGACCTGCTAAGGCAAAAGCTGCTAAGTCGTGAGAAAAGAACACTGGTTTTTCTCTTTCCAATACAACTCCTACACCAAGTGATAATAGGCCTGCCTCAACGTCGTCACGAAAAAAAACGAAATCCTTAGGGTTTACCTCTTCTGAATTCAGATCTTCTTTCTGGTCTTCTCCATCGCTTGCAGGTTCTTCAATCACTTCATATTGATTAGTTTCTTCTGCTTTATCTTTATTTTTCCCACATGAACTCCACAGCAGTCCAGTGAAGGCAAGGTAGATTATAATATAATTAAAAAATCTTTTCATAAGTATTTATCCTATTTGGGTCGTTTAAAATGACACGCTCCTCTGCGAGTCCACAAAATCGCTTTTCCTTCATAATTATTCTGTCTTGGAATTTCCAAGATTTCAATATCTGTAGGTTCTACACGTCTAAACAGATGAAACTTGTATGTAGTCGAAGTTG
The DNA here is from genome assembly GCA_964396365.1 of uncultured Sangeribacter sp. Classification (GTDB taxonomy): domain Bacteria; phylum Bacteroidota; class Bacteroidia; order Bacteroidales; family Muribaculaceae; genus Lepagella. Next base: position 30,058 of record CAYNEZ010000004.1, read on the forward strand.
GCTCTGTTTCGAAAATTCTTCCATAGAAATCACCATCGTAGTAGATGTCTCTTCCCACAACCACTTGCTGAACTCCCGCTACGCTTTTCCCATACAACCCGAGATTAGAAGCTGCAACACTTCCTCCAATATTTGTGGGATCTATATGAGTATTATTTGCAACAACTGTATGTTCGTATTCTCCAAAACCATACTCTTCAACTTTTTTCAATTCATCATTGGTTAGTTCTCCTTCCTCCAGTTTCCTTCGGTTATTAGTGCAAGTTAGGGCGAATCTACGATTGTCAAAATTCAATGACATACTTGGATTTTTTTGTGGATTATGGATGGTGACATTGACAAAAAAGTATTTATCAGCATTATAGGCAGTATCAACTAATTCCATCTTTCTAACGGCATCGTAATAGTTTGAAGTTTCACCATATTCTTCTTTTGCTTCTTGAACTCTCCTTTTAGCAAAAAATAATTTCTCTTCATTAGGTTCATTCCATAAATAGGGCTTTGTCGTACTCTTGAGAAAAAGGTACCGATTGAACTTGCTTGGATAATCCTCATCATCTCCCTCCAGGTCAATTATTGGATGCTCCTTTAATGCTCTAAAAGACATCTCAACCCCATATCCGTTTTCATGAGGGTATACATTGAGACGATCGCAGTTTACCAATCGTCCATTTACTGCTAACATAGGCTGCCCAGTATCAGGATGCCTAAAAATATTAACTCTAACTGACTGATTATTCTCTTTTTTATCAGCCGTTTGATTCCTAAAATATGAATCATAAATCGCAGATGAAAATCCATATCGATCTCCCACATCTATACCGTCAAATTGAGCAGGGGCTAATTTGTTTAAGATTACGTTAGCATCTCCGTAAAAATCATTTGATTCCCAATCCCCATTGCTAAGATCACTTGAGCGTGTGATCAAATCCTTGTCAAATTTATAATTATATTCACGTAATCTTGGTTGATACTTAAATAAATAGGTATAATCTTCACTATGCAATTCTTCTGTTTCAGACAAATTGAGTATTGAAGACGAGTCGAAAAGGATATCAGAGATTGCTTTGAGACGTAATTGCTTATTATTTGCAAATGTTTCTACGCAAAGGAACTCCAAAGTAGAACAATTATCTTTAACACTAAGTCGGTTAATATAGATACTAACCTTTGTTATAGGGTTATTTTTGCTTACCGTGGATTTGATATAATTCATTCTTTCCAGATACAAATCTTTGATATCAGATCCATCAAAAGTATCTTTGATTTTCACACACGATTTGTTATCTTTAGAGGATGTCTTGTTGGAATCATCTTCCGGTTGGATTGTAATCATTTGTTCCTTAATCCACTTCCGCAGTTTTTCAGATGTTTCATCTTCCGATGTTGGCCAATGTAGGCAACATACTCCACTGATATACCCGTCTCCAATTGTCGGATCATCTAATTTGTAATCACATGTAAATTGTAATGATTCTAATTCAATCTTCGGGTATTCTTTTTGGCAGGAAAAAGTCAATATGCTAAATAAGAGCGTAATTAATATCAGCCTACCTATATGGATGATTGTTATTATTTTCATGAATGATATCTTAATCTAATGATATTATGTTTGTATCTAATGTGTGATTATTCTATACAGGAATAAAAAAGTCAGCATGTTAATTATCTTTTATGGAATTCTTCTCCGTCGGCAGTATAGATTCGTCCGTTGCGTGCAACGAGGCGGAGAGTAGTGCCACGGCTTTTGCCGCTTGTGATTTCTACAAACAGGACGTCTCCGTTCAACTCTGCATGTCCATCGCCGGATTCAAGAAGTGTGTCGCTATATCCAACGCGTGCGTATTGGGTAATAGAAGCACTGCCATTGGCACTAATCTTCAGGGTAAAGGTCGCACTCTCGCTTGGACTATTGCCTACTTGAAACAGTTCCCATTTACCGGCATACTTTGAAAGAGATTCAGATGAGGAATACTTACTGTCGCTTTTACTTTCGGAACTGCCTCCGCAAGAGGGAAGGCAAATGGCAATCATTGCAATGGCTGCAAGTATTAATACTATTTTCTTCATGTTGTCTAAGTTAATATACTATTGATTCAAATTAGATTCTCAAAAAATAATTTTTCAAATTGAAATATTCTCGTTCAAGAGAATATTTCATCAAGTTTGAAATGTTTAACTTCAGGCTTTCCGTTTTCTCCTTTTCTGTACGAAAAGATAGTGATTTTATCTGCCACTTCGGATATTTCGTGTCTTTGATAAGTGCTGTCAGAAATTTGATCACCCGGAAATTTTATTGACTTGCATGGATTGGCATCTCCATCCTTTTTGATCTGTTTGATTGTATTATATAGTTCCTCTTTCGTGACATTGGTCATCACAAAACATCCTGCCCTAAAGCCTATATCATGGTTCTCATACTGAAGACTTTTCACATACCATCCTAATTTTGCAAGATCCGTTTTAATGTCTTCTTTTATTGGACTTGTCTTAGAAGTATTGCGTTTTATCTCGCATACTAATAACTGTTTGTTAGGATCATGATTATTCTGTCCTGCATGAATTACAATATCAGGGAATATTTTTCCCTTTTTCTTTGTGGAAGATTCTGCTTGTGGATAACCCTTCTTGGGAATTTCAGCATTTATTACAATGTCCTTACCTAAATTAAATCCGTTGTCGAGTAATGTACTTAATTGATGATACAGTTCGTAAGCAAAGCAACGCTCAACTTGATCTAAGATCGCTTTATGGTCTTCATCTTCATTATATTCATATTGACGTACATATAATGGGTCTACTTTTTCAAGTGCTTCAGATATCAATCGTAAAGCTTCTTGAGCGCGAGAGTCAACCACTTCATCCTTTTTTTCTACTGAACACATAGTCTTAATTTCTTATTTACCGGTGGCTCTACGACTTTTTTAATGTTAAGTTAGTGGGGCATATAAAAAAGAAGAGCGCGAGCCACAATTTGCTGTCGACTCGCGATAGGTTCCTGGAAAGACCTGATAGACATCAACAGCATGTGACCCTCGCTCTTGATGAATATGGGTATGGCATTCCGAATGGACGGAATACTACTCTTCCATACTTACCAAGAGGAGGCGCACTCTGTTGCAATTGTCTATCGGCTGAATTTTTCCAGGATTCATCGCGACAAAGCAAGCAAATTACGCTTCCAATTTTATATGTCTGTCTCGCAAAAAACTTGCGTTTTTGTTAGAAACTATGCAAAGTTAATGTTTTTGATCGAATATTGCAAATTTTTTTTTTGATTTATGATTGAACAGCCGAAGACAAACAGGCTGGAGTTTTGGTAGAATTCCTTATTTATACTTGATGATACGGAAATCGTTTTTGTTATCAATGATTACGGCATCTGCTTTCATCTTGTAAGCGGTGCGAGCAGCTTTATAGAGGAGGTTGTGTTCAAGGCTTCGCTTTTCGGGACGTAGACCTGGAATCATAAGAGGTGTATATGAACCATAAGATATGGTTTCGAATGGTTTTCCAACTGAGTTTTCGTCCATAAAGATTTGGACGTTTTGGTAGACGAGTTTTTTTTTCTTGTGGTCGTTGAAGAAGAGCTTGTTGAAGATCGATGTCTTCTCTATTCTCTTTTCATACATGGACTGGAGCTTTTCGGTAGGCAATGTCCCAACAGTGCTACAAGAAGTAAATGCGCCGAGCATCCCCAACATAAGGATTGATTTAATACATTTTTTCATCTCTAAGATTATTTTTTTCCCGGTGGCTCGGCGGAGAATTTGTATTAAGAAAATTGGGCATATAAAAAAGAAGAGCGCGAGCCACAATCTGCCGGCGACTCGCGATAGGTTCCTGGATTGACCTTCATAGATATCGACAGCATGTGTCCCTCGCTCCTGATATATATGGTGGATACATCCCGAATAGTCGGGATATAACATTGGCCATACTTACCAAGAGGAGGCGCACTCTGCAGCCTTTACCTATAAGAGTGAATTTTTCCAGGATTCATCGCGATAAGGCAAGCAAATTACGCTTCCAATCTTATATGTCGGTCTCGATAAAAACTTTCGTTTTTTTCATAGACTATGCAAAGTTAATGCTTTTGATCGAACATTGCAAATGTTTTTTCTTATGATCTTGCGCTTTGACTTTTTTGCGATGCAAAGTTAGAGAGAATTTTTGGAAGATGCAAGATTTTGATTGTCCATATTGTCCAAATGAAATTATAGACCCTCGGTCTCCTCACTCAATCGAAAACCCGGACGGGATTGGGTAGCTGGAAATACAGCGCTCCATTGTTAGGGTAGGCCGAAATATACTTCGACGGTCTCGGGTGCTCGGACGGGGATACCGTCCAGCTTGGCAGGGGATTCCCATTTAGGCATGATGCTGGCTAACCGAAGGGCTTCTTTGTCGAGTTCAGGATCGATGCCTTTCAATATGAAGGGATGGCTTACGCTGCCGTCTTTTTCGATTATTACTTCGATGATAACCCTGCCTTGGATTCTATTTTTCTTGGCATTTGGGGGATACTTGATATGGTTGGCCAGCCATCTGAAAGCATATCCATCGATCTTGTCGAAGTAAGCATTATCATTTACGTATCGCGCTATTTTCTCCCCTGGTATACTACTGTAGTCACGGGTGTTGTATAGTGGACGGTTCTTGTCGCCGATTTCGTAAGTCTTGACTGGTTTTTCATCTCTTATCCGTTGGGCTTCTGTGTGCTGCGCATTGATGATTAAGGCAGCTTCCATACGACAGTAATCGGCCTCTTCTGGGTATTTATTGCAGAGTGTTTCGGCAAAGTTATTGATTTCCTTATCGGCTTTCGCTTCCTGATCTTCAATCCGACTGTCGCAGTCGCGTCTGTCGATATCGAAGATGTAATCTCCGTATCTCCTGCACTCTGGATAGACCAAGTCTTTGTATTTGTCGATGGCAAAACGCTTCAATTCATACTCGATGGTCTGCGTCAGGGTCATATCGGCAGGGAGAGTAGAATCAACTGTCGATTTTGGAGCTTCTAAAGAGGAGGTGCGCTCCTCTTCGGTATTGGTGTCAGGCTGCTGTAATGATTCATCTGCAGTCATAGCCTTGTCGGTGGATGGAATTGAATCAGTTTCGACGGCTTCTATGGTGATGGTTGGGTTTTCCTTGATGTTGGATGCTGGCTCTTTATCATGGCTCGACCATAACATCCAAATCGCTCCGGCTCCGAGAATAAGAATAAGAATGGCCAAGAATGACCAGAAAATTGTTCTTTTTCCATCGGGGATGGCGGCCGTGGCTTCCAGATCTGATTGGAAACGGTCAGAGGGGTTTTCTGCGGTGGCTTTGCTTATGAAATTCTTCCATCTGTGATAGTCTCCTGCTATGGAAGAAAGTTCCTGCATCAGTTTGCCGATGAGGTAGATGTCGGTTTGGACATTGGTGGAATCGGTGCCTTGTTCCGGAGCCTTATATTCGAGAGTGTAGCCTTCCGTGGCATCCCACATGTCGCTTGTGGCAGCCCCGAGGTCGACTAATTTCAATTGGTCGCCAATGCGGGCTACCATTACATTTTCCGGTTTAATATCGTTGTGTATTACGCCGCGGCTGTGCAGATAAGATGTGGCTTCGAGAAGCTGGCGACATATGCGCCGGAGGAATTCGGGAGATTTCAGTCGGTCGTCATCTCTTTCGATCATCTCTCGCAATGAATATCCATCGATGAATTCCTCATAGACAGCACCATCTTCCAACTTCATGTATCTGGCTATGTTGGGATGGTTTAGGTTGTAGCCGATGAGGAATTCTTTTTTGAGCGACTCAATGGTCATCAGGTCATGACGGAACTCAGCAGTAGGACGTTTTACGAAGTGGAGCGCTCCGAAGTATCGCACCTTGAAGAATTCATAATGGCCTGATCCGTGATGAGTGATGGGTTGCCAGTCAGGACCGGATGAGTATCTGCTTTCTGATTTGAATCCGCTTTCCATGATTATTCGTCTAAGATGTTGAAGCGGGTGATGCCGGCGCCGTCGGCGGCGCGGTAGCAGCCGAGGGGCTTTTCATTGCGGAAGACTTTGTCGGCTATGAAGGGGAAGCCTACGGCAAGTTGGGAGAGGGAAAGGAGATCGCCTGGGAGGAGTTTGCTGTTTTCCGACTTCACTACTTCGTATTGGCCGTTGCCGTCATGGCGGATGAGAAGGCGACGATCTGGTTTCCAACATATTTCCACCATAGTGCCATCTTCAAGATCTGACATCTCGATAAATATGTTTCCCCTTCCGAAGCCTGATCCCTGCATCTCTGTGTCTTCTTGGAGCAGTTCCCAATCAGGATAGCCAAGATAGTTGGCAATTACATTTAGTGTAGTGCGACGTGGAGTGACATCGGATGGGATGACACCGACCAGACGCTTTACTGTATTGAGTCCAAGGCAGCAACCAGTCTTTTTCTCAATGTCAAGTGCCAATACGGAGGCACCGGCAGGAGTGGTGACATCCTGATGGTTGATTTCAGAAAGCTTTTCAAGTTGAAGTTTGTTTAGAATCATAGGGCTAGATTTTTTCGGGGGAGTGTAGAGTGTAGATGTGGGTCCGTAGGTCGGTGGCTATTTGGGGAGAGGATTTTCCGGAGGATTTTAGGGAGTCGATGCTTATGGGCTTGCCAATGATGATGCGGAAGCGTTTGCCTCGAGAGGCGCAGAGTTCGGCGGGGAGTGTGGCTTGCTCGATGTTGACGTTGATGCCGAGTTTCTTGCGCCATTTGGCGAGACGGTAGAAGCGCTTGCGGTTTAAGGCTACGAAGCGTATCGGGACGATGTCGCGGCCGTATTCAATGGATTTCTGCACGAATGCCTTCTGCCATTTGAGGTCGTGGACTTCCCCTCCCGGATGCAGTCGGGATACGAGACCTGCGGGAAATACAAGCAATTGATGATCGGAGGCGTACTCCTTGTTGATGGCATCGGCGGCTGCACGTGCTTGGGAGCCGTATTTGTTTATTGGTAGGAAGACGTTGCTTAGTGGCTCGACGTTCATCAGCAGGTCGTTGACCATGAAACGGATGTTTTCGTCGCCGTAGTGCTTGCCGAGGACGGCGATTAGGGCTATACCGTCGAGTCCACCGAGGGGATGGTTGGAGGCAAAGGTCACCCTATGACCGAGTGGGGGAAGGTTTTCGCCTCCTTCCACTTCTACCTTGATGTCAAGGAATTTCAGGACTTTTTCGGAAAACTCACTTCCTTCTGAAGGATACCCTATACGGAGCATTTCGTTCAGCTCGTCTTGATGGATGAGCTTCGCAAGGGCATTGTATAGGAAGTTGGGGATAAAGCGTTGTTTAGATGAAGGGATTCTCTTTTTGAGAATCCCTTCTATGTCTAATTGGAGAAGTGGTCGATTCATTTGCCGGTACCTTTTTTTGCACCGCGCCATGTGGCGTCTTCGTCGTTGACTGATTGCTCTTCGTCCCAGAATTCGTCTTCCCATTCTTCATCAGTCTCGGGGATCCAGTCTTCTTCCTCTTCATCATCCTGATGGAAGATGAATTCGTCTTCTTCCGCTACCCGGTGGTGACGGTCGAGGTTACGATGGGTGATGGTGGATTGTGTGAGGTTATCTTCAGAGTTGATCTCACGCCAGAGAAGGTCTTTAAGTTCGGTAAGTCCGAAACCTGTCACGGCTGAGATGAAGACTGTTGGGATTCCTTCCGGAAGTTCTTTCTTCATTTCTTCCATCATCTCTTCATCAAGCATATCGCTCTTGGAGATGGCGAGCACACGGCTCTTGTCCATCAGTTCAGGGTTGAATTGGCGGAGCTCGTTGAGAAGAATTTCGTAGTCTTTCTTTATGTCGGTGGAGTCAGCCGGAATCATGAAGAGTAGCACGGCATTTCGCTCTATATGGCGGAGGAAACGGAGTCCAAGACCTTTTCCCTCACTTGCTCCTTCAATGATGCCGGGAATGTCAGCCATCACGAAGCTTTGTCCGTTGCGGTAGCTTACGATGCCGAGGCTGGGTTCCATCGTTGTGAATGGATAGTCGGCAATCTTTGGTTTTGCAGCGGAGATGGCTGATAGGAGAGTGGATTTACCGGCGTTCGGAAATCCTACAAGACCTACATCGCCAAGAAGCTTGAGCTCAAGCACGACTGCCTTCTCTATGGCAGGCTGGCCTGGTTGGGCATATCGAGGAGCACGGTTTGTAGAAGTGGCAAAATGCACATTGCCTCGTCCACCTTTGCCACCACGTAGAAGCTTTATTTCTTCACCATCGCGGGTGATTTCGCAGAGGTATTCGCCTGTGTCGGCATCAAATACTGTTGTGCCTACCGGCACTTCGATAATGCGGTCTTCGCCATCCTTGCCGGTAGAGCGGTTTTCGCCACCGCTTTGTCCGTCAGTAGCGAAGATATGACGCTGATAGCGGAGGTCGAGAAGTGTCCATTTGTGGCGGTTGCCACGGAGTATGATGTGTCCGCCACGTCCGCCGTCGCCACCGTCAGGACCACCTTTCGGAATGTATTTGGCGCGGTGATAGTGGCGGCTTCCGGCGCCTCCTTTGCCTGACCGGCAGAGGATCTTTACATAATCTATAAAATTCGATTCAGCCATTTTTTTTCTAATTTTGAATTTAGAATTTAGAATTTTTTGAGTTCATAATTCTTAATTCATAATTAATAATTTATAAAGTATAATTAGCTATCTGAGACGCGCGTTGACGCGCACGGAGTGCGCTAACTACACTGTGTCATTGATTGAAGGGGCGGGAAGTGACTTCGTTGGCGTAGCGGAAGTCATCGGGGGAGCCGATGTCGATCCAAGTGCCGTCGATGGCGAAGTGTGATACTTTCAGTTCTTTCGCAATCAATGACTCTACAAAGTCGGGGGCATCAAGATATTCGCCTCTGCGGATATGCCCCAATACATTGCGATCTATTATATATACGCCTGCGTTGGCAAAATGGTTGAATGTAGGTTTCTCTTCCAATCCCGTCACCCTGTCTCCATCAGTCTTCAGAATGGCGAAAGGCACGGAGACCGTGTAGGGGACTGTTGCCATAGTCAGCACGGCGCCGGAGTCTACGTGATGCTGCCACAGTCGTTCGAAATTTATATTAGTGAGAAGGTCGGAGTTCATCACAATCACATAGTCCTGGCTCAGGGAGTCGATAAGGGCTACGCTTCCTATTGTGCCAAGGCGGCAAGGCTCCTCTATGCAATGCACTCTTCCTTGCCATTTGGGATCGGCGAAGTGCTCGATTATCTTATCTTTGAGATAATTGACGGTGACATAAATATCGTTCACTCCATAGCGTTGGAGCGATTCGATATTGTAGTCTATGATCGGTTTGCCTCCTACTTTAAGCAGCGGTTTCGGAGTGTCGAGGGTCAGAGGTCGGAGGCGTTCGCCACGACCTCCTGCCATCAGCACTGCATCTGCCGGAATAGCTGATTTCATCTTCCGGAGGTCGAGGATGTCGGTCAGAATGCCATCGGTAGTCACCGGGAGCAGGTTGATGAGTCTTTCTCTAGCTCGAGCTACAGTCTGATATCTTTCCTCCGGAGATGCATCAGAAGTGAGGGAGATGAAGTTTCGGAATGCAATGTCGCGAGCCTTGTCTTCGGTGGTGTGTCCATCTATGAGAGCCCTGCGGATATCACCATCAGTCACACTTCCGATCAGTTTCCCTTTGCCATTGATGGCAAAGAGAGTCATTGAGTCACCGCTAAGTTCATTAAGAGCAGTCAGTGTCTCCCTGATGGTCGCATCTCCGCTTACCGTATGTCTGCTTAATCGACGGTTCATTGCTCTTCACTATCCTCGGGAATCAAAGGAGTCTCATCATCCTTTGGTCCATCATACATTTCCTCAATTTCTTTTGCATATCGCTTTGCCACTATGGGACGGCGCACCTTCATCGTATTTGTCACTTCTCCGTCTGCCATAGAGAAATGTCGGGGGAGAAGTGTGATTTTCTTAATCTGTTCGTAAGATGCGAGATCCTTCTGAAGCTCGTCAATCTCTCCCATAAGCATTTCGATTAATTCCGGATTCTTGAGGAAGACAGCCTTATCTTCGGTATCGATACCTTTTGAGTTTGCCCATGCTGTGATTTGGTCCATGTTTGGCACTACAAGTGCGGTCACATACTTGCGCTCGTCGCCAATCACAGCCAATTCATCGATATACTTATTTTCTGCAAGACGGCTTTCAAGAAGCTGGGGAGCGATGTATTTCCCGTTGGAGGTCTTGAAGAGATCTTTTACTCGCTCTGTCAGCACAAGGGCCCCGGTCTCAGTGAAATATCCTGCATCACCTGTGCGGAACCATCCATCGTCGGTGAATGCTTTTGCGTTTGCATCAGGATTGTTGTAGTATCCGGCTGTCACAGTAGGTCCTTTCACAAGAATCTCACCCTCTTTGTCGATCTTCACTTTCACCATCGGAAGCGGCTTGCCAACTGTGCCGATTTCGAAGTCTTTGAATGGGAATGCCGAAACTGTTGCTGTAGTTTCGCTAAGGCCATATCCGATGATCACATTAATGCCTATAGACTGCATAAATTCAGTGATACGCGGGCTCAATGGTGCTCCCGCAGTGGGGAACATCTTGGGATAGGGCAAGCCAATAGTCTGCTTCACTTTTGAGAATACCCGCTTATCCCAGAACCTATATTCTTTCTCAAGCCAAGATGGCACAGGTTTGCCTTCTCTGCGGAATCCGAGATTCCGGCGATAACCTACACGGATAGCACGGCCTACCATCATCTGCTGAACCTTACTCATTTTGGATATTTTCTCCTTGACTCCCGCATATACTTTCTCCCAGAAGCGGGGCACGCAGGTCATAATATTAGGCTTGACCTGAGGCAAGGTGTCTTGGATTATTCTTGGGTCTTCGTTGATGGCTATGCGGATGCCCTTTGTAAGGCAGAAGAAACACCATGCTTTTTCGAGAATATGGCTCATCGGGAGGAATGCCATAGAGAGATCTTTGTCAGTGACATTGATGAGAAACTTAAGATGGGCTTCCATCGCAGCGTCATAGTTGGCATGGCTCAGGCATACCCCTTTGGGTTCGCCGGTAGTGCCGGAAGTATAGATAAGTGTCGCGATGTCTTCAGGAAGCCCGCGATCAGTTCGCTGCTCTATAAGGATTCTCGTGTCTTCGTCAGCATCTACACCCAGCTTCATGAAATCGTCCCAGAAAATCGACGCCGTGTCATCTGAATTTAGTTCAAGACCATCCTTCTTGAACACCACAATCTTATCGATTTGTTCGGGATGCTTTTTCCAATAATTGTAGGCAAGCGGATATTGGTGCTTTTCTCCAACGAATAGAATTCTTGGTTGCCCGTCGTTGACGATAAAATCGAATTGCGACTGACTGCTGCTTGAGTAAAGAGGGATTGTAGCGGCACGGTTGCGGAAACCGGCATACTCAGTGATGAGTATCTGGGGAGTATTGTTGGAGCAGACCGCTATGGTGTCTTTCTCTTTCAGCCCAAGGCGCGCGAGAGCTCGTGCCGCAACATCAATCTGGACCCGGAATTCTTCCCAGCTTGTTGGCAGCCATTCTCCGACCTTACGCCAGCAATAACGGTAAGCCTCCCTGTCGCCATATTTTTCTGCCTGACGGCGAATCATTTCTACAAGTTTGTTTGCCATGTCATTTTAATTCATAATGCATAATTCATAATGCATAATTATGTTTTGAGGGCGTTTGCGGTTTTCTGAGACAACGATGAAGACGCTGACAACGATGAAAACTGAATCCGCCTACACATATATAACGATTAAGAATATATTTTTTCCAAAACAATACACCTTAATATTGTGTTTGTGAAATAAAAGTATTAATTTTGCGGCAAAAATATGACCGCTAATCCGCCCCAAATGTGGGTTAGCTGATATGAAAGCCTGATTATAAGGATATTATGAACAATCTCGTAATAGTAGAGTCACCTGCAAAAGCTAAAACCATTGAGAAATTCCTTGGTAAGGGGTATACTGTGCTCTCTTCCTACGGACACATCCGCGACCTTAAGAAAAAAGGAATAGCTATAGACTTCGACAATAATTT
>CAYNEZ010000005.1:0-40026 GCA_964396365.1 uncultured Sangeribacter sp.
CCAAGGGACAGACAATCGCGATTATTGGCGAAGATGGAAAACCAATCATGACTTACGACCTTCCTCGCTCTATAGACGGAAGTCTATTCTTCAGTTCAAAAGACCTTCAAGAAGGAGCAACATACCATATTAGTGCAAATGGCAAGCTAACAAATAATTCTGATAAATGGAACGGTTGGCAAGACAGTGGCACATGGAGCGATGGAACATCTATCGGGTCATTTACAATCAAAGGAACTGTAACTACTATAGGAACATCTTCAGGACCTGGAGGTGGTGGCTTCCCCGGTGGAAATCGTCCATGGTAAAAAATGAACAATATACTATTTTCTGACTAAACCTGAAATCAATGTTAGCAGAGGAGACTCAATGATAGAAGTCTCCTCTTTTTTTACTTACATTACGATAAAAATTTTGAAATCTTAATTATTTTCATTACTTTTGTAAGATTTATGAGATGAAGTTGTTTAAACTTATTTACGAAAAAATTACAAAGTGGAGTTTAAACAACTTCATTGCCATTAAAGGCATATTGATATGGATTTTCAAATAACTTCAAAATATAAGCCTACGGGCGATCAGCCAGAGGCTATTGCTGAACTTTCGGAAGGTGTGCTTGACGGTCATCCGTCTCAGACACTGCTTGGTGTGACAGGTAGCGGAAAGACTTTCACCATGGCAAATGTCATACAACAAGTAAAGCGCCCTACCCTGATTCTCAGTCACAACAAGACCCTTGCAGCTCAGCTTTACGGAGAGATGAAAAACTTCTTTCCGGAAAACTCAGTGCAATACTTTGTCAGCTACTACGATTACTATCAGCCGGAAGCATATATCCCATCAAGCGACAAATATATTGAAAAAGACTTGATGATCAATGACCAGATTGAAAAGTTGAGACTCTCAACTGTTGCTGCACTCTTGAGTGGTCGCCGCGATGTCGTAGTCGTGTCTTCTGTCAGCTGCATATATGGTATGGGAAATCCGGAAGATTTCTCCAAAAGTGTTGTAAGAATTGAGCTTGGACAAAGAATCTCTCGAAATGCCTTTCTACGTCAGCTTGTAGATTCTCTTTACAGCCGCACTGAAACAGATCTCGGAAGCGGTGAATTCAGAGTAAAAGGAGACACTGTAGATATAAAGTTATCGTTTGAAGATATCCAACTTCGGGTAGTGTTCTGGGGTGATGAAATAGAAAAGATTCAAACCGTAGATCCTCAAACAGGTATCATTCTCAGCGAACTCGATGGCTTCAACATCTATCCGGCAAACATTTTCGTTGCGAGCAAAGAAAGAACCAACAATGCGGTCAACCAGATAGCTATAGATTTAGGCACACAAGCTGAATTCTTCAAGAACGAAGGGCGATTTCTTGAAGCACAACGATTGACTGAAAGAGTAAACTACGATTTGGAAATGATAAAGGAGCTCGGGCATTGCTCCGGAATTGAGAACTATTCAAGATATTTTGATGGTCGAGAGCCGGGTATGCGTCCTTTCTGTCTTCTTGACTATTTCCCGAAAGATTTCCTTACCATAATCGACGAGAGCCATGTGACTCTGCCGCAACTTCGAGGAATGTACTCAGGCGACCTTGCAAGAAAACTCAATCTTGTAGAATATGGATTTCGACTTCCGGCTGCCATTGACAACAGGCCTCTTAAATTTGATGAATTTGAACGTCTCACACCGCAGACGATATATGTAAGTGCTACCCCCGGCGACTATGAGCTCCAGAAATCGGAAGGAATCGTGACGGAACAGATCATCCGTCCTACCGGTCTGCTTGATCCGGAAATAGAGGTTCGTCCATCTATGAACCAGATTGATGACCTTTTGGAAGAAATCCAACTTAGGATAGAACGCGGAGAGCGCACACTTGTGACAACCCTAACTAAGAGAATGGCAGAAGAGTTGGATGCACATCTGCAGAGCTTTGGGGTCAGAAGTGCCTATATACATTCTGATGTCGACACACTCGACCGAATAAGAATATTGAATGACTTAAGGGAAGGAACCTACGACGTACTTATAGGCGTTAACCTTCTCAGGGAAGGTCTTGACCTTCCGGAAGTGTCGCTGGTAGCAATTCTTGATGCTGACAAAGAAGGGTTCCTTCGCAATCATCGTTCGCTCACCCAGACTGCCGGACGTGCCGCGCGAAATGTAAACGGAATGGTAATCATGTATGCTGACAAGATTACGGACTCAATGCAGAAAACCATTGATGAAACGGAAAGACGTCGCGCTAAACAGATGCTTTATAATGAGCAGCATGGCATAACTCCTACTCCGATAGTCAAAAAGACCAATACCGACCTCATTGACCTTTATCAGGGAACAACCACCGACAGTCCCGGACAGATGCCTCAAAAACCTATGGTTTCGAAACCTGGTAATGCCAAGAAAGCGGCAGCCAAGACAAAAGTGGAACCCAGACCTTACGTTGAGGAAGAACATCAAACAGCTGCGCTTGTTGCTGATCCCGTCGTAGAATATATGAGTGCATCCGATCTTAAGGCTCGAATAGCAAAAGTACAAGCAGATATGACCAAGGCAGCCAAGGCTATGGATTTCATGGAAGCTGCACGTCTGCGCGACGAGCTTCTTGCCCTTAAGGATCTTGCAACAGCTAAAGAAACGAATAGCCATGTATAAAAAGACTGACTTTCTGCCAACTACTGCCGATGAAATGAAAATGCTCGGATGGGAACAAGCCGACGTGATCATTTTCAGCGGAGATGCATATGTTGATCATCCTTCGTTTGGAGCATCAGTCATCGGACGCACTCTTCAGAAAGCAGGATATAAAGTTGCAATCGTACCTCAACCTAATTGGCGCGACGATCTTCGCGACTTCAAAAAACTCGGTACTCCACGTTTGTTTTTCGGTGTTTCAGCCGGAGCCATGGACTCAATGGTGAATCATTATACTGCAAACCGCCGTCTTCGTCATGACGATGCATATACGCCTGGAGGAAAGCATGGTATGCGCCCCGACTACCCAACAATAGTTTATTCAAAGATCTTGAAGGAACTTTATCCTGATGTGCCGGTGATTGCCGGAGGTATTGAGGCATCTTTGAGACGTGTGGCTCATTACGACTATTGGGCAGACAAACTTCGCCCCTCAATTCTTGCGGAATCTTCTGCCGATATGATTTCATACGGAATGGGCGAAAAAACAATGCTCGCAATTGCTGAAAGACTCGACAAAGGAGAAAAGATCTCTGAAATCAAAGATATACCGCAGACTGTATTTTTCACCGACCCTAAAGATGCCACGGAGAACTCCGATAATTCTATTATACTTTCAAGTTATGAGGAGTGCTTAGCTGACAAAAAAAAACAGGCACGAAACTTCCGGCACGTCGAAGAGGAAAGCAATAAGTGGAGCGGAAAGACCATCTTTCAAACCACAGGAAATCGAATGATACGTATCAATCCAATGTGGCCTCCAATGGAGCAAGGAGAGATTGATGCGTCGTTCGACCTTCCTTATACCCGTGTGCCTCATCCTCGTTATAAAGGAAAGACAATCCCAGCCTACGAAATGATAAGGCATTCAATTTGTATGCACAGGGGATGCTTTGGAGGATGCGCATTCTGCACTATTTCGGCTCATCAAGGCAAATTCATAGCATCAAGAAGCAAGGAGTCAATCCTAAAGGAAGCTCGGAAAGTGACAGAAATGGAAGACTTTAAAGGGTATATATCTGATCTTGGAGGTCCGTCTGCCAATATGTATGCAATGGGAGGGAAAAATAAGGAGGCTTGCAAGAAATGTGTTCGGCCATCATGTCTTCATCCAAAACCTTGCCCTAACCTTAATACCGACCACTCACCTCTGACCGACATTTATAGAAGTGTTGATGCTCTTCCGGGAGTAAAAAAATCGTTTGTAGGAAGTGGTGTCCGATACGACCTCGCTATGGCTCCAACAGATTCTCCTGATAAAACGAGAGCTAATGCAGAGTATATGGAAGAACTCATTGCTAACCATGTTAGTGGAAGACTAAAGGTGGCTCCTGAACATACCTCAGACAAAGTGCTTGACTGCATGCGAAAACCATCTTTCAAGCTATTCTACGATTTCAAGAAAATTTTTGATAACGTAAACCGCAAGCATGGCCTAAATCAGCAACTAATACCATATTTCATTTCTTCTCATCCGGCTTGTCGAGAAACAGATATGGCTGAATTAGCCTGTATCACTAAAGGACTTAACTTTCATCTTGAGCAAGTGCAAGACTTCACTCCTACTCCAATGACAGTTGCAAGTGAAATATATTACACTGGAATACATCCTTATACTGGAGAGAAAGTATTCACAGCGACTACTGAAAAGGAAAAGCTTGCGCAAAGACAATTTTTCTTTTGGTATAAGCCGGAAATGAGAAATCAGATCACTGAGGAACTACAACGATTGCACCGCCCCGATCTAATTAGGGCACTGTATCCCGGATATAGTCCATCAAGAATGACAAAAACCCAAAATCATAGTAAGTACAATAACTCAAACAAACCCAATAACAAAAAGACAAGAAAATGAACAAATCAAGTTTAGCCATGGGCGCATTGATCCTGCCTCTCTGTCTTGCTACAACCTGTAAAGAAGGAAGCGCGGAGGAGAATGTGATCGAAAAGCCGGAAATCAACATCGTTGACGGCCAGATGACACCGGAAGTGCTTGAAGCACTCGGTCAGGTGAACGGTGCTGTAGCATCTCCAGATGGAAAGACAATCGCCTTTACCATCAAGTATGAAGACATTAAGGAAAATAAAGGGAATTCAGAGATTTATACCGTTCCGGCTGAAGGTGGGGAAGTAAAGAGACTCACTCATACTTCAGGTTCGGAGGGTAATTTACAATGGATCAATGGAGGTGAACGTCTTGCTTACCTTGGTAAAGACACTCAGGGTAAAATGCAGATTTTCTCAATGGATCCGGACGGAAGAAACGTATCATGCCACTCTTCCGTAGAAAGCGGAGTGGAATGCTTCCTATTCTCTCCAGACTCCAAAAAAGTAGTATATTCTACTTCAATTAAAGATTTTAATCAAAAAGATTCCACCCTCTTTGCCGGCCTTGACAAGACAAGCGGCAGACTGGTAGATGATCTTATGTATAAACATTGGGATGAATGGGTTGAGGCTATCCCCCATCCTTTTGTGGCTGATTTTGACGGCGCTGATATTTCAGGAGCAAAAGACATAATGGGAGGTGAACCATTTGAATGCCCGATGAAACCTTTTGGTGGAGCTGAGTCTTTTGCTTGGAGTCCCGACAGCAAGAAACTCGTATATGTAAGTCGTAAACTTGCAGGTCAGGATTATGCTTTCTCCACAGACAGTGACCTTTTCCTTTATGATACTGAAAATGGTCAAACTGAATGCCTTACGCCAGGAGAAGAATGGCCCGGCTATGACACAGACCCTGCCTTCTCTCCCGACGGAAAAAGCCTTGCGTTTCTCTCAATGAAGACTGCTAAATATGAGAGTGACAAGAAACGCCTGATGGTAATGGATATGGCCTCACGCAGTGTAAAAGATCTGACTGAAAACTGGGACCGTTGGCCGGAAGGAATCGCTTGGACCCCTGATGGTAAGGAAATCGTTTTCAACGGATATAGCGATGGCGTTATGCCTATTTTCAAAATAAACGTGGCAGATGCAAAGATCGACGTTATAGCTGAAGGTCAGTATGACTATGTAGGTGTTCAGCTCCTTGGAAATACCGGCAAGGTAGCTTGTATGCGTCACTCAATGCTTGAGCCAAACGATATCTATGTTGCAGAAGCAGGAAATGTGAAACAACTGACAGAAGTCAACAAAGACATCCTTTCTCAACTTGCTGAAGTGAAAGTGGAGAAACATCTTGTGCCTACAACCGATGGAAAAGAGATGACTTGCTGGGTAATACTTCCTCCCAACTTCGATCCCAACAAGAAATATCCAGCCATTCTTTATTGTCAGGGTGGTCCGCAACAAGCTGTCAGCCAGTTCTGGAGCTATCGTTGGAACTTCCGCATAATGGCCTCACAAGGATATGTAATCATAGCTCCGAACCGTCGTGGACTTCCAGGCTTTGGCGAGGAATGGAACCGTCAGATCTCAGGCGATTATGGTGGCCAGAACATGCGTGATTATTTCTCAGCAACAGACTACATTGCAGCTCAACCTTACGTTGATTCAAAGAAGATTGGTGCCATTGGAGCAAGCTATGGTGGCTTCTCAGTTTACTGGCTTGCCGGACATCATGAAGGACGCTTTGCAGCTCTCGTAGCTCATGCCGGAATCTTTAATATGGAAGCTCAGTATCTTGAGACTGAAGAAATGTGGTTTGCTGATTTCGATATGGGAGGAGCTCCATGGGAGACTGGCAATGCGACTGCACAGCGCACATTTGCTACATCACCTCACAAATTCGTCAATAACTGGACAGCACCTATTCTTGTAACAGTTGGAGAACTTGACTACAGAATCCTTGCATCGCAAGGCATGATGGCATTCAATGCAGCAAAGATGCATGGACTTGAAGCTGAGATGCTTGTGTTCCCTGACGAGAACCACTGGATCCTGAAGCCTCAGAATGCTATCTTATGGCAACGCACTTTCTTCCGTTTCCTTGATAAATATCTGAAGTAAGACTTCTTACTTCTAATAAAATAATTATTATACTGCATTCTGATATTATTTTTTAACTTATTCACAGAAAAATCCTGGGAAACCAAGTAATGATTTCCCAGGATTTTTTCTTAATTCTCTTATTTTTAAATTAACTTTATAATTCAAGCTCAATTCTCCTCCTTAGCCTTTTACTTGATACCATGAAAAAATATCTATATCGCCTTCTTGCTTATTTTTCAATCGTAACCGGATTCATATCTATGAATGCTGGTATTCCAACTGTATATGACAGGGAAAATACAGCGGATTCTTATCCGACACTGACATTTAAGGAGATTCAAGAACTTCCTGAAATTCCTACACTCCCAGATCCTTTTACTTTTGCCGAAGGCACTCGCTCAACAGATTTTGCTGATTGGGAAAGGCATCGCTCTGAGATTCTTCAAATGTTGTGGCATTACGAATTAGGGTTAAAACCTTCGGTTTGCAAAGATAGTATCAATGCCATACTTGCCAACGACACGCTCCGAGTGACTATTCATGAAAACGGAAAGACCCTTACATTAAATTCTCATATAATTTATCCGGAAGGGGACGGACCGTTTCCTATTGTTATAGGAGTAGGGTTTCCGACCGGCTCACTTCCTAAGGAACTTTTCCTTGATAATGGAGTAGCAGCAATCGGTTTTAATTTCACTGAAGTAATGTCGCATACTCAGAAACGAGGTGAGGAACCTATCAACCTACTCTATCCTGCAAACACAGAGATGGGTGCTTATTCTGCATGGCCTTGGGGAATTAGCAGACTAATTGATGGGCTTGAAAAAGTAGCAGATAATGCCCGAATAGATATGAAACACATTGCCGTGACGGGGTGCTCGTTTGCGGGGAAGATGGCTCTATATGCAGGAGCAATGGATGAGCGCATCTCTCTAACAATTGCCCAGGAGCCAGGCGGAGGTGGAATCAACGCTTGGAGAGTCTCAGAAACTCTTGGAAATGTTGAGAGGATTGGCAATACAAACTATGCATGGTTTCTTGAAAGCATGAAGCAGTTTGCAGACAGCAATATCAACCGACTCCCTATAGATCATCATCAACTGGCAGCCCTTATTGCCCCGAGAGCATTGTTGATTCTCGGCAATACAGACTATGAATGGCTGGCTGACGAATCAGGCTATGTAGCAAGTCGTGCAGCAAAGGAAGTATGGACCACTTTCGGCATTTCTGAAAGAATGGGGTATTCAATCGAAGGAGGACATCCCCACTGTCAGCTCCCATTAAGCCAATATCCGGAAGTTACAGCCTTCATACGCCGTTTCCTCCTTGACGACACTGATATGGATACCAACATAGGTCGCGCTCCGATGTTTGAGACTGTAGACTGGCAGAAATGGATACCCTGGAAAAGAAATTGACAAATATAATTAATTTATAAAATATGACATCTAATATATTTTGACGCCTATATGAAACTTCATAAAACTATAATATATACTTTCGCTCTTTTGTCAGGCTCTTCTCTTACCGCAGGTAACACCAATCTAAAAGAAATATTCCTTGCACCCCAAGAGCAACATAAGCCACTTATCATATGGCAATGGATGGATGGACTTGTCACCAAAGAAGGAATTACTCGCGATCTGAAGGCTTTCAAGGAGGCGGGACTCGCCGGAGTTCAGAACTTCCAGATTGGCGGTCCACAACAAATGCGAATCGGCAATCCGGACAATGCTATAGGAAGCGAAAACTGGAAAGATTTGCTACGATGGACTCTTGATGAATGCGAACGTCTCGGACTTACATTCGGAACTCACAACTGTCCCGGATGGTCTTCAAGTGCATACCCTTCCGTCAAACCTAAACAGTCAATGCAAAAGTTGGTCTACTCGGAGACTCCATATAATTCACATCATAAAGGTAAGAGAAAGATTCTCCTTCCAAATCCAGAAGTGGACCCTCAATGGAATTATTATGAGGATGTAGCTGTGATGGCTATTCCATCTGATTCTGTCGCATCTCTTGGCCAGATCATCAATCTTACAGAATACTTCGATTCAAGCAAAAATGAACTGCAACTGCCCAAAAGTACCACATTGCCTGACAACACGTGCATTTTACGCATTGGACAGACTACAAATGGAAAGACCAATGAAGCACAGGCACCCGAAACCGGTAGAGGACTTGAATGTGATAAACTAAACCGCAAAGCTGTAAAGGCTTTTTGGGAAGGTTATCCCTCAATGGTAATAGAGACAGCCGGACACCACATAGGCAATACATTTACACATATTGAAATAGATAGCTATGAAGCAGGAGGGCAAACGTGGAGTCCTGTTATTCCTGAGGAATTCATGAATCGGAAAGGCTATGATATAATCCCCTACCTACCTTATATGATTGGAAGATTGAAAGAAATCGACGGTGTAGAAAATACCAACCGATTTCTTAAAGACTGGGAAAGCGTCGTGACAGACTGCGTTGCAGAAAATTATTATGGTTATATGACCAAGCTTGCCGAAGATGCAGGGCTGAAGATGATGATAGAGCCATATGGAACTGGAGGACAAAAACCTTTTAGAATTATCGACTTTGAAAAGATTGTCCTTGCAAGTGATGGAGCAGATATTGCAACGGAATTTTGGCAAGATCCACCTCGTTGGGGCTGGAAAGATATAGCCAGACATGAAAAATCAATGCGCAAACTTGGTAAACCTCTACTCATAGCAGAAGCTTTTACCTGTTGGCCACTACGAGCATGGAGCGACAGCCCGTCCGACATAAAAAGGGTTTGCGACAAGGCATACTGCGCAGGAGTAAACCGAATGATGCTCCATGCCGGAGCTGCCAACCCATGGCCAAACGTGGAACCGGGTATGTCGTTCGGCATATGGGGGACCCAGTTTGTTCCAGGCCAGACATGGTGGAAAGCTGGTGGAGCAAAGGAACTTTTCGGATATATGGCACGCTGCCAAGCATTACTGCAGCAAGGTATACCGGCACCTGAGCAACTACCCCAGATGGATAAATTTCTATCTTACCGTCGTACAGATGGAGACACTGACATTATATTCTTAAGTAATCAGACAGATTCCATTGCAACCGAAATAATTCCGTTTGATGCCAAGGGGCGTTACATTGAAGTCTTAGATCCTTATTCACTCTATAGCTATTCCCTTGACTCTTCCGCGCCTCTCGAAGTTGAAATAGAACCCTTTGGATCCAGATTTCTGATTATCACTACGGACGCAAAGAAATTGCCTCCAAAAGATAATTGGACTCAAGCGGGTATCATCCCTGTAAAAGGCACCTGGACAATTTCTTTCCCTGAAATTGGAGAGATATCTACAGCTCAACTTTTCTCTTGGCCTGAATCGGAAAACAAGGACATAAAATACTTTTCTGGAACAGCTACATACTCCATTCCATTCAATATATCGAAAGATAATCTGAATTCGGAGCAACGGATCATGCTGTCTTTGGGAGATGTGAAGGATATGGCATCCGTGACAGTCAATGGCAAGCAAATGCCTCTGACTTGGAAAGTCCCATTTGAATGCGACATTACGCATGCAGTCAAAATCGGAGAAAATATTCTTAGCATAAATGTCACAAATCTATGGCCCAACCGAATGATAGGCGATGAACTTGAACCGGACGACCTCGAATGGAGTGAACCCCTGATATATGAATATGCACCCGGCAAACCGAAAGCGGGATGCTATCTGACATCAAATCCTGACTGGCTCCGCAATGGAACCGAACGGCCTTCGAAAGGGCGTAAGACAGTAGGTTGTTTTAAATTCTTTACGGCAGATTCTCCATTGCTTCCGTCAGGTCTTCTTGGGCCGGTCTCCCTTTACATCATGACTAAGGATAATAACTGATTTTAAATTAAACTTTATTTAACCTTCCTTGTCAAATTTTAAAGATTCATTTCAGGATACATTCTATACCATAAATAACACAACCAAATTATGAAAAAAACACTTTTTTCTCTTATTGCCATGATGATATCTTTCATGGGTGTTGCGCAACCTCCAGGTTTCCAAATGCCTGAAACTAATCCGGATTTTGCCAATCTTAACTATGCCGGAGATGACCTTGAGGGTCATAATCTTGACATATATATTCCTAAAGACGGCAAAGAAAAGCATCCACTTATAGTGGTGATCTACGGCAGTGCGTGGTTTAGCAATAACTTCAAGAACGCCGCATATTTTTCGCTTGGCAAACCACTGGTAGATGCCGGATATGCAGTGGCATGCATCAACCATCGCTCAAGTGGCGACGCAAAATATCCCGCTCAGATTCAAGACGTAAAAGGAGCCATCCGTTTCCTAAGAGCAAATGCAGATAAATATGGCCTTGATACATCTTTCGTAGGAATAACAGGATTTTCGTCGGGAGGACATTTATCTGCCATGGCAGGAGTGACCAACGGAATGCATAGCCGTACGATAAATGATACCAAAATTGAAATAGAAGGTAGAGTTGGAGGCCATATTGACCAGATAAGTGACGTGGATGCCGTTGTAGACTGGTTCGGACCAATCGATATGGCAAGGATGGAAAATTGCGAGACTGTAAAAGGTGCCGATTCTCCGGAAGCGGCTCTCATTGGTACTGCTCCTGCAGATGCACCGGATATGGTAGCTCTCATAAGTCCCATCACTTATGTCTCAAAAAACACCGTTCCTATGCTGGTGATCCATGGTAATTCAGATAGCGTTGTTCCTTATTGCCAAAGCGTCAATTTCTCTGAGGAACTTAAAAAAGAAGGTAAACTTGTAGACTTCATCACTGTAGAAGGAGGAGAACATGGTCCTGTCACTTTCAACGAAGACACCTTTAAAGCTATGATTGACTTTTTTGATAACCAACGAAATAGACAGTAGTAAGACTCTTATAAAGCTTTTGGCAAATACAGTCATAAATTGACCCAGCTGGATATACATTTATATAGTATATCCGGCTCATTTTTTTTAAACATTTCTAAACACTTATTTAATCTTATTCGTTATACATACAAACATATATCTGACGCCACAACACGCCGTCACGATTCCACACCTTTTCTTAAATTCCGCAAAGATGAAAAACACCGTATGCACCCTGCTTATAGTCCTCTTAGGAGCCATTCCTGCTTTTGCTCAGTTTGAAAAAGACTCAGTAAAAGTCCATTTCAGGGTTTCTCATTTCGAAATAGATCCGGATTATAGCGGTAATAAAGAAACTCTTGACTCTATTTTCCATAAGCTTGATACAGACTCCCTTCTGTATGGACCTACACGCCGACTCCGTTCAGTCAAAGTCACCGGGGCAGCCTCACCTGAAGGTTCCGTAACATTCAATAAGTACTTATCTGAGAAACGCGCCGACGCAATATTCGATCAGTTCAGGAGTCGTGGTCTTCTATCTGATTCCTTGACCTCATTCTCTTTCATCGGACGTGACTGGGTTGGACTGCAGACTGAAGTGGAAGCTGACCCTGAAGTCCCATATCGAGCAGATGTACTCTCTCTTCTTGAACAAATCAACAGTTCTAATCCTCCTACCCATCCACTCGCCAGTCTAAAAGCACTCCACGGAGGAATACCTTACCACTATCTTCTCACTGAACTATTTCCGGATCTTAGGGCTTCAAGACTTACAGTGGAATATGAACATCTTTTTCCAGGTATTCGCATCCCTGATCTTCCACTCGATGCCCCAGTACTGACTACTGAATTATCTAGCGAACTGCTTCCTCTGCCTATAGTTTTAGGTGAGGCAAAACAATGCAAGCCTTTCTATATGGCACTAAAGACTAATATGCTTTATGATGCCTTGCTCCTTCCTAACATTGGAGCGGAATTCTATGTAGGAAAGAATATCTCCATCAATGCCGATTGGATGTATGGCTGGTGGGATCGCGATCGCACTCACTACTATTGGCGGGCTTATGGCGGAAACATCGGGGCTCGCTGGTGGTTCGAAAAAGCTGCTCATGAAAAACCACTGACTGGACACCATCTCGGTCTTTTCGCCGGAGTAGTGACCTACGACTTTGAATTAGGCAAAGGGGGTATAATGGGCGGTCTTCCTCGGGGTACACTCTGGGACAGATGTAATTTCATCTCAGGCGTAGAATATGGCTATTCTCTCCCTGTGACCAGACGCCTAAATATAGATTTCTCCCTTGCGCTCGGTTACATGGGAGGCAAGTATCTGAAATATGAACCAAAATATGGGTTCTACATATGGCAATCGACCCATCGACTTCACTGGTTCGGACCAACAAAAGCGGAAATTTCACTCGTTTGGCTTATAGGCTGCGATAACTGGAACCGATCGAAAGGAGGTAGCAGATGAAAACATCGAATA
This sequence comes from uncultured Sangeribacter sp., assembly GCA_964396365.1. Taxonomy (GTDB): domain Bacteria; phylum Bacteroidota; class Bacteroidia; order Bacteroidales; family Muribaculaceae; genus Lepagella. The sequence continues at coordinate 12,997 of CAYNEZ010000005.1, forward strand.
TTATATTTATGTTATCATTTACTGCAGTTTGTCTCACCTCCTGCCATCACAAAGATCTCTACATGGAGGAGGAAATGACATCTCAATTGCAAGTGGTGTTTGACTGGCGCAACGCTCCCGAAGCAGACCCTGAGTCAATGGCGCTATATCTATATGAGGAGGATGGACATAACCCGATGCGATTTATTTTCTCTAACAAAACCGGAGGACTTATTAAATCTCCATTCGGAACTCACCACGCGATTTGTATCAACGCCGACAACACAAATTGGGCTCGAATGCGCAATCATGAAAGTGTCGAATCTCTTGAGATATACACTCAAGATGCTCAGGAGATCGGATCAAGAGCTGACAATTCAAACACGGTTCCACGCCCGGAAGGAACAGAAAACGAACGTATTGCCACTACCCCCGGAATGATGTGGGGTAGCCGTTCCAATAATATTACGATTACACCTCATGATGGAATGCAGACTATAACGATGTATCCCCAAGAAGCAGTATGCCACTATATTGTTGATGTCTATGATGTCAAAAATCTTGAAGACGTAGAATCATCTGCTGTAGATGCTACTCTTTCAGGAATGGCAGAAGGCTATAGTCATGGGCAACAATCGGCCACAGACAATACTGTTTCTTTTAAAGTTGATCTCTCAGGCAATGCAGCGGAAGAAAACCTTCACGGAGAATTTCTGACATTTGGAGAGTGTCCAACTACAATCGCAAAGCATTATCTTACATTATATATGGTGCTTAGCAATGGAAGCAAGTGGTATCATTCTTTTGATGTCACCGACCAAGTGTCGAAAGCTCCGGATCCTACACATGTACATATTATTGTAAGGGGTCTTGATCTTCCTGAACCTCCGAAGGAAGGATCCTCGGAACTTAAGACTAACGTCAATGAATGGCAAGCCATTAATATTGGGCTCCAAATGTAACAATTATGTTTTAAAAATTACACAATTTTAACAAACCATATAGTTAATATATCCGTTTTAACATTGAATAAAGACATTAAGAATCAATTAGAAAATATTTTTTAGATTCTAATTGACAGGTTAACGGAAACTTGAAAAACACACAATATTATGAAAAAGACACCATTATTTTTGATGGCAATGAGCGCAATCGCCCTTGCATCATGTTCAGAAGACGAACCGGTAAGTGTTCGTCAAGCTACAAGCGAAGCCATTTCTTTCCGTTCCGGTATGGGCACACGTGCCACTGAAACTACCAACGCCAACCTTGACAAGATATATGTCACTGCCGTTTATGGGGACTCGACATATAATGGAACGGCAAAGCACGGATATGAGTTTACCAAATATTTTGAAAACACCGAGTTTGATAAAGGCGCTGATTCTTTCTTTACTGCTGCCAACGGTAACGAATACGACTGGCTTTCTCCTGAGCAACAGATCAACTTCTTCGCCTATGCACCTTCACAGGATGAACTTGGCGCAGACATTATCACAAAAGATGATAATTCCGGAATGACTCTTGAGTCTTTTGCAGTTCCTGAGGAAATCGCCGACCAGGTCGACTTCATTACAGCCAATGCATCCGGCACAAGAAAAGCCAACGAAACAAGCGGAGTTGAACTTACTTTCGACCACCGTCTCTCCCAAATCGAGATCAGAGCTAAATCTGAAAACGACAATTACACTTATAAAGTAGCCGGCGTGAGAATCGGACGTGCACAATACATAGGTACATTCGATTTCAACACAAACGAATGGACTCTTGATGATTGGCATGACACTGCTATCTATACTTCCTCTTGCGACACTACAACTCTTACATCCAATCCTGTTTCCATCATGGGTGCCTCAGGAAATGCGATGCTGATGCCTCAGACACTTACTCCTTGGTCTCCTACCGGCGACCCTGACAACGTTGCAAGAGAGGCTTACCTCAGTGTTCTCGTTAATATCACAAGAACTGACAATGGCATGCAGATTTATCCTTTTGCTAATGAAGGCAGATATACCAACGCTCCTGTAAGAGAGTATGGATGGGCTGCAATTCCACTTTCTGCTACTTGGGAACAAGGCAAAAAATACATCTATACTCTTGACTTTACCAACGGTGCAGGCACAATTGACCCCGATGATCCAGACCCAGGCAAAACAATTCTCGGAGGCCCGATTAAATTCACTGTCAAAGTTAATGATTGGGTAGACACAAACTCCGACAAAGTATATGACATGAACGGAAAAGAAGTAAAGTGATTTATAAAGCTCCAATATCAAAAATACTGATATTAAAAGGGCGCACGGTCGGTGTGCCCTTTTATATTTTATACCACCAATGTGCTGGTTATAATTTATCCAGCAGCATTATGCATGTTAGCATCCTCGCAGGCGCTCCCCCACTGCGACGATGGCTTGCATACATAGGTGCTCCATCATCCATCTTTGAACTGAAAGTGCATCCTGAATGAAGTTTTATATTTTCGGACTTAACACCCCTTCTGACAAACCGTTCCATATTGACTCCCTGAAGGTCGATATGGGGCTTTTCTTTTGTCCCATTAGGATATGAGACATATGCTCCAAATCCGGCCTTTATAAAGCTCTCAGCAAGTTCCTGGCTGACTTCATATACATATTTGCTTATCGCTGGTCCGAACGCCACTTTAAGCTGAGCCAGATCGACACCTTTCTCTTCAAAAGCGTTCATAGTCACGTCTACTATTCCTCCCAGAGTACCTTTCCAGCCAGCATGGATAGCTCCAATGCCATGCTTATCGGGAGCATAGACAAGGATAGGCACACAATCGGCTGTCTTGACTCCTATAGGGAAATCACGCTCAAAAGTGATGATAGCATCAGTATCGGGAAAAATCCGGGAAAAGCCATCGGCTATAACTACATTGCAGGAATGAGTTTGCTCCGGAATAGTCGCCCACATCTTGTAGAGCCACATTAGATCTTTATTCTCATTTTCCGGATCATGCATATCAGGAGTAAGAAGCAAACCAGTGACTTCCTCGTCCATAAGAAGATACTCCTGGAATATGTTTAGTCTACTTTCAGTATCCATTAATATCAGGCTAGATCAAGCTTCGTTGCCATGCTTATGGCAATATGCTGCATAGTATATAGCAGAGAATGCATAGAGACACCAAGCCACGATTACCCACCATGGATTAGCCTTCCATACGTATTCGCTTACTACCCAAATAGCGAATAGAATAAAGTTGATTACCTTTACTACTTGCCCAGGTTTACGATGGACTGGACTAACCTTTTTTCCATTTAAATACATATAGAAAAACCATATGAGCCAAGCCAGTAATACTATACCTGCAGCACTAATCAAAATCCACGAACCGGTAGTCCATTCTCCATGATGAGCAGCCATCGATACGCTATAAGAAGTGGTTAAACAAACAAGCAATCCGAATGTGAACTTGCCTACGACACCTCCAGAAACATCATTAATATTGAAATCCATAATAGAATTTTTATATTGTCAATCTACATGCAAAGTTACGATAAATTTGGGAATACACAAAAATACAGACAGAAAAAAGCCGGCATCCAAAGGATGTCGGCTTGAAATTGCTTTCTATGATTCTGTGTGATGGAGAATTAGATGTAGTTGCTCCATACGCCAAGGATCTGGTGCAGCTCTGGGCTTGCCATAGTGCGGAAGTCTGTCAACATTGTGTCGCCACTTACGTTCACGAAACGAAGGATAGAGTCGAAGGAAACGTCAAGTGTAACAAGCTGCGGGTTCTGCGCAACATTTACTCTCTGAAGCTGGCTGAAGTTGCTCAGCATAACAGTTGAGAGGTTGTTGTATTGAAGGTCAACGAAAGCGAGGTTCTGGCAGTTTTCAACAGAGAATTGAGTCAAAGAGTTATAGGGAAGCCAGAGGTCGCTCAGCATCGGACAGCCGCTGATGCCAAAGCTTGTCATGTGGTTGTCACTTGCAAGAAGAGTGAAAAGAGCGGGAAGATTCTGAATATAAAGTTTAGAAATCTTATTGTCACTCACGTTGAGATTCTGAAGAGAAGTCAGACCTGAAAGTGAAATCTGTTCGAGTTCATTATAGCTTGCATAGAGATGCTTAAGAGCAGTACAGTTAGTGACAACAAGTTGCTCCAGGCGGTTGCTCATTACGTTAAGGGTCTCGAGCTGAGAAGAGTTAGCCACGTCAAGAGCTACAAGGAAGTTGCTGGAGATATTGAAATTCTTCAACAAAGGAACACCACTTAGATCAACTTCAGAAAGGCGATTACGATAAAGCTTCAAGACTTGAAGCTGAGGGCAATTCTGAGCAGAGAAGTTTTTTAGTTGGTTACGGCCTGCGTTAACTTCAACGAGAGCTGGGCAGTTGTCGACAATCAGGCTTGTTATCTGGTTATCAGAAACATCCACTTTAGTAAGAGCTGGGAAGTTACTGAGGTCAAGAGTACCTTGAAGTTTCTTTCCTTTGAGGTCGATTTCAGTGACACTACCATTCTCGAATTTCACACCAGGCATATCGGCTACACTTGCACCATTGAGGCTGAGCGTTCCGGCATTTTGTGCGATGAAAGAAGTGAGAGCTTTCTGTTCAACGCTCTTTTTAGCATTCGATTTTGCAAATGCGTTACCGCTAAGAGTAAGAGCTGCGGCAAGAATCAAAAGGGTTCTTTTCATAACTTTAGGAATTTTTGTTTTTGTTCATTTTCAATGTTAATAATGCCCAATAATGGGCGAAGTGGAAGTCGAAGAGATTTTTGATGCTTCCTGACATCATTCTCCCTCACGGTTTCATACATAAAACGTTTGGGAGTTTTAATGGTTTAATAATTCGCTAATTTTTTTAATTTTTCTAAAAATGAACCCTTGATAACATATAGGTGTTGTATAAGTATCAAAAATGAGCTTGATACGAAGCCCGGAGTGCTTAATTCCAGTTCACGTTCCTTCTCATGGGTTCCATTGGAAAAGTTTTAAGGGTTAATGTTTCATGGTAATTTAAATTTATTAGATTCTCAGTTTTTGATTACATTCTTAATTAATACTTTTTTCACCTCCTTGTTAAATTGCACATATAATGATTACCTTTTTTAAAATACTCTTAGTTGTGATCCTGTTGATTGCTATGGTTCTGGTGCTTCTAATGATCGGACATATGGCGCATCCACAAGAATCCTCAACCAAGGAAGACAGGGACCGACTCCTTCATGATGTTGAGACTCGAAACCGTGTCATAACTTCCAACAGCATCTTCCATCAATTCTTTGCTCGCCCTGAAAGACGAAATGACAAATAAAAAATCATATTCTTAAATTTATCGCGATTTTTAATTAGATACTGTTTCCTCCTCGTTTTCTCCAGTCTCATCCCATGAATCATCCATTGTAAAGTATATATTACCAGGCTTATTCACTGTCAACTCACCAGCATATCCTTCAACATTAATTTTTAGCACTTTCAATTTTTTTGCATGTACTTCAAAGGAATGAGTAAATGATTCTGGTGATCCAGAAAGTTTATGCCAAGTAAATTGCAGTTTAAAAGTCCTGCTGTCATTTTTCAAATCATTTAATGAAAAAATTCCTTCCCAACTATTTTGATCATTTTCTCTATTTCCTAATGTTAAATCTTTAGGAAATAATAGATATCTATTATCACCTGGATCTGAACCTGTGTAAGATGTAATATCTTGTACTGTTAAATAAGTTCCATCAGGAATTTTTTCCACTAAAAATTTTATTCCAAAGCTTTTATAAGACATTGGGATATCAATTCTATCTGCAACTGCTGGATCAAAATCAGACAACTCTCCATAAAATCTTTTTACTCTTGGATATCGCATTAAGTCCGCTTTTTTAACACTACCATTACTTTCAACTATATCTCCACAAGGATTTACATATGCTGTGCCAGATTTTAATTGAGTAAAATATGTCCTCTCATTATTATCTAACTTTGTATCATGATACTTGAAAATCTTTTTATTATCTTTAAAAAATTCCGCTACTTGAACACCAACATCGTCTTTTAATAAGAAAGGCTCCTGAAATTTTCCATTAAGCAACTCTACTTTATCCCTATCTTCAATAAGAATACTTGCACAGAAATAATAAGTATATCCTGTCACCAAATCAATTGATATTTCATCTTTACCTTTAAAAAGACCATAAGCATATTTAAATTGACTTGCGTTTTCTTTATTTTTTTCAGTACGATATACATTTATAATAACATAAGTCTCATTTTCATCAGCACGCATCAATGATTCTTCAGATTCGCTGACAAAGTCACCGCCAAAAGACATCCGAACCGTTTTCATAATCGGATTATGGCTTTTATTACGGTAATTGCCTACATTTTCAGGTTCAAATTCATTCTTGCACGATACTATACCTAACAAAAATAGAATGAGCATCAAACCGTTGAATACTTTTTTCATGGTAATTTAGTTATAAGATTTTCAACTCTTAATTATTCAATTCCTTCAGACTTCTGATGGCAGCCTGCATATTTTCGTTACCGAAGACATAACTTCCCGCAACCAATACATCAGCTCCGGCAGCAGCCAACTCAGCTCCAGTCTTTTCATTGACACCTCCATCTATTTCAATCAAGGCTTTTGATCCAGTCACATCACGAAGCATTCTAAGTTTTTTTATTTTTTCAAGAGTATGCCGGATAAAAGGCTGACCACCGAATCCTGGTTCAACCGACATGAGAAGTACCAGATCAAGTTCTTGCAAAATATCGACAAGCGACTCAACAGGAGTAGCAGGATTCAATGTCACGCCTGCCATCATCCCCGCCTCATGAATATGTTGTATAGTACTATAAAGATGCAAACACGCTTCCTGATGAACATTCATAATCGTTGCGCCCAAATCACGAACCTGTCCTATCCATTTTTCCGGCTCTACCGTCATCATATGCACATCTAAAGGCTTTGTACAAGACTTGGCAACACCTTGAAGAACAGGGAATCCAAACGAAATATTGGGCACGAAAACTCCATCCATCACATCAAGATGAAGAAAATCTGCATCAGAAGCATTAATCTTTTCTATTTCTTTGCCGAGATTAAGAAAATCTGCGGCAAGTAGCGACGGAGCGACCTTCATTTCTTTGTATTGTAGTTTTTCTTTTTGAATGCATTATAGAGAATATAAAGAATGCAAACTCCAAAGAGTGCATATCCAGCATAAGTCAGATAACTGTTGTATTGCTCAACTTTTTCAAACAGCTGGTCGGGAGACACATGCAGGGAAAGCCAATATCCCAAAGCAGACAGAATCGCATTCCATACCATAGCACCAAGTGCCGTGAACAAGGCAAAAACGCCTATATTCATTTTTGATAAACCTGCAGGGATAGAAATTAGCTGACGTATGGCAGGAATGAGACGGCCAATAAAAGTAGATATTGCTCCATGCTTATCAAAATATGCCTCTGCCTTATCTACCTTTGCCCTATCAATCAAACAAGCATGACCAAATTTACTGTCAGCAAAAGCATAAACAATAGGGCGTCCGACCCAAAGAGAGAGGAAATAATTGATAAATGCTCCACACAAGGCCCCAAGAGTAGCCACTATCACAACAACAAAAATATTCATATCTCCGCCCACTCCAGTATTAGTGCATGCAAGATAGGCTGCAGGAGGCACCACAACTTCACTGGGGAATGGTATGAATGAACTTTCAATGGTCATAAAAAGAAATACAAAAAGATAGTTTGCGTTCTCTACAAACCATTGGAAAAACTGCGAGGCGTCAAATAGACTTGCAAGTATCATGTTGGAATCAGTTCTTAATGTAATATTTCAAAAAGCAATATTTGTCGGAAACTCCGACAAGTCTTTTGCAAATTTAATAATTTTATTCTGTTCTTACAATATAAAAATAGATAATTTTTCTCTATTTCATTCTAATTATCCTATTTTTCCTGAATTTGCAACGACTTCAACTCAATTAAGTTCCCAACAACGTTAATAAACTCATCATCCGGCATATCATAGGGAAGCCAATGAATTGAGAATCCCCTACGTTCCATACCCCTAAACCAAGTCATCTGGCGCTTAGCAAACTGATGAATCGCTATCTCCAATCCTTTCCTCATATCGTCCAGATTCATTTTGCCAATTACATACAGCGTGACATACTTATATTCCAAGCCATAGTATATTAGATCGTCAGGTTTAACCCCGCTTTTTATTAATCCCTCGATCTCCTCTATCATTCCAGCTTCCATTCTGGCTTCCAGCCTTCTACTGATATTCTTACGTCTTGCCTCACGAGAAATATCAAGTCCAACCACAATACTATCGAGGGGTCGCGTCAATGATCGATCGGCTTTCTTAGCATCTTCCGGATGATTTTTATAAAACTCCTGAATCTCAATTGCTCTAAGAGCTCGGTCACGTGTGTCAACATCCGTAGAGTTATGAAGAGTCTTATATTGACTCAGAATTGCAGTAAGTTGCTCAAGACTTTTATCTTTCAAAGAGGCACGAAGCGTGTCGTTTCTTTCAACTTCGGGCATTACGAGCCCTGAAAGTGCAGCTTCTACATACATTCCTGTGCCTCCACAAAGAATCGGCAACTTATTTCTTGATATGATATCGTCTTTTGCAACTCTAAAATCAGCAAGGAATCTGTGCAGATTATACTTATCACCCGCATCTGCTATATCTATAAGGTGATAGCCTATATCGCCATATTCTTCTAAATCTTTTCCCGTACCAATATCCATTCCTTTATAAACCTGACGACTATCGCCACTGATAATTTCTCCATTAAAAGCGGACGCAATCTGCACAGCCCGATGTGTTTTTCCACATGCGGTTGGTCCGACGACAGCCACAGTTATAAGTGGATATTCAACATTCTGATTAGAGGACACCTTTAAGATCATTTATTATAAGTACTATGGCTTTTCTTCCCTATCGCACCACGCAGAAATTTCTTAAGTTTAAAAAATCTGGTATCACTATTGAATTCAGCAATATGCAGCCACTTGTCATCCTGCAGATCAAGTTTACAATTTCTAACATCAGCCAGAGTCAAACTACTTTTATACGACTTAATCTTATTCTTCCTGATTCCATCTTCATCATATGTTTTCTCAGTAAGTATTATAGTGGAAAGTCGAGACAAATCATGAAGAGCATTGGTGGCAATTTTAGAGGGATGATTGTTGTATATCCTTTTAATATCATCAAAATGTACCCATTCTCCTTTTTCTCCAAGTTGATCATATTGAGATATATCTCCATCCAGAAAATAAAAATATCTCAATAAGGAATGCTTATCTACCCCTGCGAGATGCCTTCCAAAAAAGAATTTGAGTTCTCCTCCAGGTTTTCCTGTCATACGCTCAACAATATTTTTCACTTCCGAAGTCGGAATGCCATTGACCGTTCGTTTTGTAATAAACGGAGTGTCAAAGACACCGGGCTTCTGGTTAAGCCTGTCAAATGCATCACGGTCAATGTATACATATTCACCACACACTACATAAAAGCGCAAATACGTGTGAGCAGTGACATCGCGAAGTTCTTCAGGAGTTATAATCTCATTATGCTCTTGTAGGTCAAGATAGAGATTGAAATATCGCATCATGAAATAAACTTCGTCAAGTATCACAGAAATGACAACTATCCACAGGAATACATACCAGTCACGTCCATTCTGGTTTATATCTACATACTCATTAAGATAATAAAACCATACTATTCCAGTGAGCACTGCAAAGAGACATATGATATTCTTCAACTGAATGTTGGTCTCTCTTTCATACATCAAACCGAAATAGCCACGTTCCTTAACACCTCCATAAAGCGAACGAAAATGTTTGTATGTCGGCATTGATCTTTTAAAAAGCAAAGCATATAATGCAACTAAAAAAGATATAGGGAGAAGAATCAGAGAAGGAAGAAATGGATCATTGAAAAATATAATTTCTTTAGGAAACTCATATAGTCCCAACACTTGTATAACTACAAGAAGAATGCTGACAAAAGTATAACAAAGCAGACTATAAAGCATGGTCTCAACAATTAACATGCAACTGCCATTGTTGGATATATTGTTGTTCCATATCATTGTATATAGCACTCCGCAAAGGAAAAGAGAGATAACGGGAGCCATATAATATGGCAATATGTGCACACCTCCCATGACGACGGCAATGCAAAGAAGCGATATGGCCAGATTGCGCCATAAATTATAAAGCTGCACGCTGTTTATTTTCCTAAGTTCTTCCATCTTGATGTCAGTATGTCATTATTGCAGAAAGGGTATTATGTCAAAATAATTATTTAAGATTTGTATCAAGGAAATCTACAACTCTTTTATACAACTGTGTGCGGGCATTGCATGTACGAAGAGAATGATCCATGCCTGTGAAAACCATCATATCGAAAAGGAAACCTTCATAACTGAGTTTTGACGTATATTTCAAAGTATTGTAGAAATGCACGTTATCATCACTTGATCCACTCATTATCAAAAGCCTACCTTTGAGCTTATGGCTTCTTCCAATAGCAGAAGACTGAGCATATCCTTCCTCATTTTGACCGGGAGTGCGCATAAAGCGCTCAGTATATATGGAATCATACCAACGCCAATCTGTGACAGCAGCCATAGCGACTCCACATTTGAAAGGAGAATTATCGGCAGTCATTTCCATTAATGTCATGTAGCCACCATAACTCCATCCAAAAAGTGACATTCGAGTTCCATCTACAAACGGCATTTTGGCTATAGCTTTTGCACCTGCGATCTGGTCAATAGTCTCATATTTTCCCAAATGCATATATACACTGTGCTGCCATTCTGCACTTCGGCCACCAGTGCCTCTGCCATCCACTACAGCTACAACATAGCCTGACTGGGCGATATAATTAAGTCCGTCGAGATGCCATTTATTAGTTACTTGTTGTGATCCCGGACCATTATACTGGTGCATCATGAGAGGATATTTCTTCGATGCAGAAAAATTTGATGGTTTCATAATCATTGCATCCATATCTGCACCTTCATCATTCTTCACAGTAGTCAGTTCAAATTTTGGAGCATCTGCATATTTAGCAGCATAGGCAGTATTCATTTCGAGTTCGCTTATCTTCTTGCCGGATGTGCTCCATACAGTATACTGCGGAGGTGTATTCACATCACTCCAAGACCTGACATAGTATGCCATTCCATTGCTAAATGAACAAGATTCCCACCCTGGACTATCATGGAGAAGCTTCATTACACCCTTCGCATCAACAGAAGCGACGTTTCTGTTTACAGCACCAAGTTTGGTTGTCTGCACATAATAAGTACCAATGGCAGATTTGCCATAATAAGCAGTGACATTAAAATCTCCGTTTGTGACCTGACGAAGCTGACGTCCATTATAGCTGTACTCATAAAGATGAGTCCATCCACTTCTGTCTGATGCAATCACAAACGAATCATCTCCGTAGCTCACCATATTATAGACATCATTGTCAATCCAAGCTTTACTTTGTTCAGAATAGACCTGAGTGGCCACCGTAGATGCAGGATTCACACTATATATACGCAAATCATTTTGGTCCCTATTTAGCTTCATGACCATAAGCTTTTCACCCTTCCCATCAAATTGAATATTGGGAACATAGTCATCTTTACCAAGCTGAAATTCCATTTCCTTTGTCACCCTTGAGTTTAGATCGTAGGCATGCACCGATACTTTTGAATTCGGATACCCCGGAAGTGGATATTTGTAGGTAAATGACTTGGGATATGGATCGCCAAGCGGATCCACGTCGCAAAATGACCTATAGTCATCAAAACTATATGCAGGTACATCCGTTTCGTTCCACTTGACAAATGCAAGAATCTGATCATCGCCACTCCAGCATAGAGAGCATTGCACGCCAAACTCTTCTTCATATACCCAATCAGGAGCTCCATTAGTGATTTTGTTCACGGCTCCATCAGTAGTCACAGCGATATCTGTCTTATAGTCAAGATTGGATATGAAGACATTATTATCTCTTACGTATGCAACACGAAGACCATCATGCGACATCGTAGCTCCCCTTTGGGCTCCTTTAGAAGAAACGCGTTGAATAGTGCCACGCATTATGTCGTAAACATAATACTCAGCTGTAAAACTGTATCTCCATATACCTTTCTTGTCATTCCAGAGAAGAATCTTACGTCCATTTTCAGAGACCTGATAACCATCAAAGGAATCAATCTTTAACTCTCCTTTTATAGCATCAAGATCGAAAAGCGTATCAGTCTTCTTTCCTGTCTCATAACTGTATATTTCAATCTTACGACCATCCTTGCTAACCATGCTGTAGGTCTTTCCGTCAGCAAGCGGACGCATCTCCCCTATTCCGGCAGGCACGCACAACTTGATGTCGCAATAGTCTTGTGCGTCAAGCTGACCCGCAAGGGTATTTAACGACATTCCGGCAATGGCTCCAAGCAGAAAAGCAATCTTCTTCATATCCTGATCTTTATTAATACGAAAGCTTAATACGAACGTGCAAATATCACACGGCGTGCAGAAGGTTTGCCTGTCACCATACAAACACCTGGAGTGGTGTCACCCTCAAATGGTATGCAACGGATAGTAGCCTTAGTCTCTTCCTTAATTTTTTCTTCTGTCTCAGGAGTACCATCCCAATGCGCGAGAATGAAACCACCTTTTTCAATTTTTTCCTTGAATTCTTCATATGTGTCGGCAGTGGTAGTCATCTCTTCACGATATTTACGTGCTTTCTCAAGAAGATTCTTTTGAATGTCCTCAAGTAAATTTGCCACTGTATCTTCAATGCCTTCAAGTGGCAACGTCTCTTTCTCAAGAGTGTCACGACGCATCACTTCAACAGTTCCGTTCTCAAGGTCTCGGGCTCCAATAGCAAGACGTACGGGCACTCCCTTCACTTCATAATCAGCAAACTTGAAGCCAGGACGCTTATTGTCAGCATCATCATATTTAACACTGATGCCTTTCGCACGAAGGTTCTTAACAATACTATCAACCCTCTCAGAAATCTTGGCAAGACCTTCTGCATCCTTATAAATAGGAACTATTACAACCTGAATTGGAGCAAGATGCGGAGGAAGCACAAGTCCGTTATCGTCGGAATGAGTCATAATCAGAGCACCCATAAGACGAGTAGATACTCCCCAGGAAGTAGCCCAAACATATTCCGGCTTGTTCTCCTTATTAATATATGTGACGTCGAAAGCCTTTGCAAAATTCTGTCCAAGGAAATGGCTTGTACCAGACTGGAGAGCCTTGCCGTCTTGCATCATTGCTTCAATAGTAAATGTATCTACTGCACCTGCAAATCTTTCGTTTGGCGACTTAACACCTTTGATTACCGGGACAGCCATATAATTTTCAGCAAAATCTGCGTAAACTTCAAGCATCTTTCTTGCTTCAGCCTCAGCTTCCTCTCTTGTAGCATGAGCGGTATGTCCTTCCTGCCAAAGGAATTCGGCAGTACGCAAAAACATACGGGTTCTCATCTCCCAACGCATAACGTTGGCCCATTGATTGATAAGTATGGGGAGATCGCGATAAGAATGTATCCAGTTTTTATATGTATTCCAAATGATAGTCTCCGATGTTGGTCGGATGATCAGTTCCTCCTCAAGTCTTGCTTCCGGATCAACCACCACGCCATTGCCATCAGGATCATTTTTGAGGCGATAATGTGTTACAACAGCACATTCCTTAGCAAATCCTTCCACATGCTCTGCCTCGCGACAAAGAAAAGACTTCGGAATAAGCAAAGGGAAATAAGCATTCTGGTGGCCTGTAGCCTTGAACATATCGTCAAGTGTACGTTGCATTTTTTCCCAAATGGCATATCCATATGGCTTGATCACCATACATCCTCTTACAGCTGACTGCTCTGCAAGATCTGCCTTTACTACAAGTTCATTATACCACTGAGAATAGTTGTCTGATCGTTTTGTGAAATTCTTTAATTCTTTTGCCATATCTATGCAAATATATTATTCCTACTTAAAGGTTAATTTATCGATGGTCGTTAACGTAGTCTGTCGGCCGCCCTTAGTTTCTTTTGATCGCTCGAAATAAGACGGAAAGCCAAGATGTCAGCTATCAAGGCAATAACTGGCGCGCAAATAAAAGTGCTCCATCCTACATTGGCATTAAATTCAGCCGCAAATCCAGAGGCCGTGAAAGCCACAATAATTCCGGAAGCAGCTGCAAACAATCCTGACATAAGAGCCACTTTTTTCTGCAGATTCATGTTCTTGAAACAGAAAATATCAATGATCGGAAGGATGCATCCAAGTAAAGAGACAATGAATAGAATCAAGGTGCTGATTCCCGTAGCCTCGTCTGAAGACGTTGCAATTCCCTCTCTAAAGATTCCAAGGGCCGTAATATTGAAAGTATACGCCTCTGTCTGAATCTGCCCTAAAGAGCAGAATGAGAATATTCCCATCATCACTCCTGCTATCAGAAGCATGACGGATTGCCATCTCTGTATTACCATTTCTATATCTGTTTTAAATCAAAATATGTTTAAAAATTTTTTGAGCCTCTATAATTACTCTTATCATGTCCATTATGCCGTAGGCACAACACCCAATCAAAGTGCAAAATTAATAAAAAATATGGAGTCAGCAACGATTTTTGGCATTTAATTTGTTTTATGATATAGGAAGCATGTGTTTTTATGCTTTCACTCCGTTAAAAATTATGAAAAATGAAAGTTAAATGAAAGTTCAGACAAAATATTCCCTACCCGAACAAATAAAAAAACTCCTGGAAGCCGGTCGATATAAAGACAGTTTTACTCTCATCCGACGGCGTCTTACAGAGGTACCTTTACCGGGTGCATTCAATAAGATATCCCAAGTGGAAAGCACCTATAAATATATGCTCGACTATTTTTCTCGAGGCTTAGTTGATCCGGGGCGAGAATCCATGCTCGCTGAAATGAGACAAGATCTTTTTGATATTGCACAGAAGTTAGACAAAGAATCTTTAGCTACAGATTCACCGGATATCTATTTCTCCACACTCCGAATGAACAGACTAAGACCTGCATTACTGCGTGATTGTGTAGATAAGATAATCCAGCTCAAAGCAATGGCTGATCTTTCCTTAAGCTCCGGACGATATCCAGAGAGTGTAATGTCAAATATAGAAAAAGAGGAAGAACGAATTTTCAACATCCTTTGGACATCTGACTCCCTTAAGCAAGAAGATTATTCCATAGTGGAAAAAGCTGTACTCGACAGCTCGCTTCCATTTACAACTTCATCTTTGGTGATAGCCTCCATAGGTCTCTCATTGATGAAATATTACTCACGCATAGGGTTCTTGACACTCATATCATTGGTAAAATCTTCCGACTACAGGATTTCGGCAAGAGCACTCACCACTCTTGTTCTCACATTGAGTCGATGGACACAACAGGCAGCAGAAGACGAACAGCTGACAAGGGCTCTTGAATCTCTTACAGACATAGAGGGGATGCAAGAAAAGATTCGGAAAGTGGTGAAGGCCATCATCCGCACTCGAGACACAGACAGAGTATCTCGCAAAATGCAACGGGACGTAATCCCCGGTCTGATGCAATTTGGTCCAGATATAATCCAACGTCTGAAGAAATCGTCGGAGGAGTCATCATTTGCCGACCTGGAAGCCAATCCTGAATGGGAGGAACTGCTACGAAATTCGGGACTTGAAGATAAATTGCGGGAACTCACAGAAATGCAATCTGATGGAGCCGACGTAATGATGGTTGCATTCTCAAACTTGAAGAATTTTCCATTCTTCCGTCAGATCCGCAATTGGCTTCTACCCTTCACAGTCCAGCATCCTATGCTCCAATCCCTGCATACAATCGATGACGATGGAGTCTCCTCTATGCTTGAAATGAGCGGAATGATGTGTGATTCCGACAAGTACTCCTTTGCATTTTCTCTCATATCTATGCCTTCAGCACAAAGAAGCATGGTGCTTTCCCAAATGCAGGCTCAGACAGAGCAAATGAAAGAGCAAATCCAGGAGTTAAAAGCATTAAAAGCAGGCACAGAATATGAAGATGAATTGACAAGGTATTTACGCGACCTTTATAGATTTCACAAGCTTTTCCCAAAACGAGGAGAGTTTTTTGACCCCTTCGGCAAAGCACTTGATTTTACCGCCATTCCACTTGTGGCCAATGTGATGGAATCAACTGATGATGTTGTTACGATTGCAGAATTCTATTTCAAAAGAGGGTATTATGTTGAAGCATTACCTCTTCTGCAAACTGCAGCCCGAAAATCTACATCAAGCCCCCACGTCTGGGAGAAAATTGGATTCTGTCTTGAAAAGACACCAAATGGAAATCAAGAAGCAGTGGAGGCATATATGAAGGCTCAGCTATTCAACCCAGATAGTCGATGGATAGCCCGAAGGTTGGGAATATGTTATCGTCGATTAGGTGATTATCGAAATGCCTTGGAGTATCTTGAAATGGCACGTCCAGAAGAAAATGCATTTGACCGCAATCTTTCGTTGCTGATAGCTGATACGCATTCGGATGCCGGCAAATGGGAAGATGCTCTCAAAGAACTTTACAGGGTAGACTATGAAACTCCTGACGATCCGGATGTCATCAGACGAATGGCCCACTGTGCATTCAATATGGGAGATCTTGAGAAAGCAGCATCATTTGTTAAGATTATGCCGGAAATCAGTCTATCTGAAGATGATTACCGAATGATGGGACATATAGCCTTTTTAAAGAAGGACATGGAGGAAGCCTCCCGTTACTATCGACTTACAGTAAGGCCAAACGATGAGAAAAGACTTTGGAAGACGCAGATTCTTTCTGACATAGACAAGCTGCAGTCACTTGGAGCCTCCAGATCTGACTTAATCCTGCTTTTGGAATCAATCGCCTATTCCATCGAATAGTCAGTAAGTAGCTCTCAAAAATTAAAAGATACATAATCAAGCAGCAGCATGAGTCTTGATAAGATAACTGCCCTAAGATTATCACGCATTTTGCATATCAATAATTTTTGCGAGCTACTTAACCAATAAGAAATCAACATGAAAAAAGGAAGCTCGCTTGAGCTTCCTTTTTATAATTTTGCCATTCTGTTAATTTCTGTCCTAATGGACGTAACAGCTTCCTGGACATCTTTTGCATACTTTATCCGATCTTGAACAGCCGTTATTCCATGAAGCACTGTAGCATGCCTTCTATTAAGTTTGGCTCCAATAGCTGAAGAAGACAGACCAGTAAGGTCATGGCTGAGATACATAATGACTTGGCGAGCATCTGCAATGTCACGTACCCGGCTCTTAGTGAAAATCACGTCAGGATTAAGCTTGTAATATTCTGCAGTTGCATCAACAATCATGTCAAAGTTGATTGGCTTGGTGGAGGGTGCAGACTTGACAGTATGACGCATCACTTCTTTAGTAAGTTCAAGAGTGACAGGACAGTTTAAAGTAATCGAACGAGTAAGAAGACCCATAACGATACCTTCAAGTTCTCTGACACTACCGGTAGCTCCACTTGCAATACAGTCTATAATGTCGTCAGACAGGGCCAAGCCATTTTTCTCTGCCTTAAATTTAAGTATATTCCGTCTAAGATTATAGTCAGGCTTAGGAAGTTCCTCTGTGACGCCCCACTTGAATCGGTCAATAAGGCGGTCTTCCAAACCATCAAGTTCCATTGGAGGGCGATCGCAGGTAAACACGAGCTGCTTGCCATTGTTATGCATATAGTTGAAGATCGGGAAAAAAGTTTCCGCGGTCTTCGCCTTACCGGAAATCTCCTGGAGATCGTCAAGCAACAACACATCCACCTCCTGCTGAAACCAGTTGATGAATACGGGAACCTTTTGATTCATGACCGCATTCACATACATATTCTGGAATTGTCGCATCGGGAGGAAAAGTATTCTTGCCCTTGGGTTCTTTTCCTTGATACGAATACCTATTGCCTGTATCAGATGAGTCTTACCAACTCCAACTGAACCATAAAGGAAAAATGGATTGAAATCTGATTTGTTAGGATTCTCAGCAATGTAATGAGCTATTGTATACGGAAGTTTATTGCTATCACCAAGACAATAGTTTTCGAATGTCATAGCAGGATTCAACTGAGGATCAATCTCAACAGTTTTTCCTCCGGCCGATCTCATAAAGTCAGTTGCAGGTCGCTGCATTGACTGCATGAACTTTGTGTCTACAGCATTGCTACGGTTAGGACTTACATAGTTGACGGCCGATTGCTTGTCGCCACCAACCACTTCAACCTCATAGCTCAACTGCACCTCAGGACCGAACTCTTTTCTGAGCACACTCTTAATCAGATCAAAAAAGCGTCGTTCATACTCCTCCATGAAGTATGTTGTCGGCAAAGCAAGAGTCAGATGATTATTTTCATATCTGATGGCTCGAGCGGGAGAAAACCAAGTGACAAAACGCTCTTCCCCGACATTATCGCGGATAATGTCAAGGCATCTGCTCCATTTTTCTTTGTAATCTCCGTTCATATCTTCCGATTTTTCTCTGGTTCCGTACTGAATTTGTCGAAAACGTTTGCAAAGTTAAGATAAAATTTTCAAAAAAACAACACGTTTCAGACCCCATTTTAACTCCACGTCAAATCTCCCCTGATTATCAATACCCTTTTAATACTATTTAGATTTATTCTAAATAATCCCCATTACAATAAATAAGGGTTGCCCGAGCAACCCTTTATATCACTGACTCAAAAGAGCAATCATAGAATAAAAGAATTATTCATTAATCACTCGCTTTCCTCCTATAAATCTTGAAGCGTAATATGCCTCATTGCAGCTGGAGATCGTAATTCCTTTAGAAGTTGCGGCATGGATAAAAGTGAAATTTCCTTTTTCATCAGCATCCACTACAATACCGACATGGCCAACA
This sequence comes from uncultured Sangeribacter sp., assembly GCA_964396365.1. GTDB lineage: Bacteria > Bacteroidota > Bacteroidia > Bacteroidales > Muribaculaceae > Lepagella. Next base: position 31,914 of record CAYNEZ010000005.1, read on the forward strand.
CCACCCTTAATGCTTCTGCCCTTAAAGAAAACCAAGTCTCCCTTGCGAAGATCTTTCCTATCAACCTTTTCACCTTGATTGAACTGATCGCGAGATGAAGGGGAAAGAGAGTAACCGAACTGACGATATACATAGCTTGAGAAGCCTGAGCAATCAAAGGCATTAGGGCCTTTGCTACCACTTGAGTATCTTTTTCCGATATGGCTGCGTGCTTCACTAAGAAGGTCGTTGAGTAATTCTTCAGTTTCAGCAGAAAAAGCCTTTGCATTCTCACGAGCAGCTATATCTTCCTCCACCATTCTGGTGATTGTGCTTTTGTCAAGGCCTATGTTTTTAGCTGCAGCCAACTGATGACGATGAGCTTCAGCGTGAACATTACGAGTCTTAGCTGTTGCAATTTGGGTCATTCCACACATCAGAAGCATTGCTATCGCTATATAGAGTCTTTTTTTCATTGTCAGTTCTATCTATTTTGATGTTGCAAAAATAATACAAATTTATGACACATGCAACTTATTTGCATTATTTTTCAGCGGTTTAATTTATAATTAACAAATTTTAATATTCAGCACATATGAACCCCTTTTATGCATTTGATTAATTTATATATATTTACTACAATCTTGAAATTTCAAATTTCAAAGACGTCAAGAAATTGCTAACAGTAAATGATTTTTAAAATTTATCTACATTTATTATACGCTTAAATTTTTTAATATGACTAATATTTTTTATCTTTGTAATCAAAATCAAAAATAACTAATCTATATACCTATTTATAATGAAAAAATACCTCAGCATCGCCATAGCCACGTCTATGGCCACTGCTATGACAGCAGCCCCGACAAAGGGATTCACGAAGTATTCTGACATTCATCCATCGGGCACAGAGTCAATTCTTCATGCATGGAGTTGGAATTTCAAGAACATAGCCGACAACATGAAAAAAATTGCAGATGCGGGATACTCAATGGTGCAGACTTCTCCCGTGCAACAATGTTGGAATCCAGAAGGATCTAAAGGTATGCTTTTCTCAGAAAATGAAAAGGAAGGACAATGGTATTTCTACTACCAGCCTACTGATTGGAAAATTGGAAATCATATAGTAGGATCGCGAGAAGAAATGAAGCAAATGATGGACTCCGCAGCTAAATATAATGTGCGTGTGATTGTCGACGTCCTTCCCAACCATACAGCGTTTGATGTGGATGCTGTCAGTGAAGATCTTGTCAACGCAGCCGGAGGAAGAAACAAGCTTTACCACTCCCAAGGCCTAAATCCGGTTCAAGACTACAACGACCGCTACCAATGTACACTTTGGGGATCAGGAGCACTTCCCGACGTAAATACGGAAAATAAGGATTTCCAGAAATACTACATGCAGTTTGTCAATGATCTTCTTGACCTCGGCGTACGCGGCTTCAGATACGACACAGCAAAGCATATAGGAGTTCATTCGGATCCTGTGGATAAAGCCTCCGGCGTGACGGAAAATGATTTTTGGGATGTCGCTACCGGGCAGAAAGCTGTGAAAGGAGTGAAACTCAATGTGCCATATGAGGACCTTTTTGTTTATGGAGAAGTGCTTCAAGATAAGAATGTCCCTGAAAAGGAATATGAGGAATATTTTGGACAGACAGCATCAAGTTATGGTTGGGTGCTACGTGAGATGCTTGAGAAAGGGAGTGCAAAGGACATCGACATTATCGATTGGCGCCATTCCGCATCGCCGGAGACACTTACCACTTGGGTTGAAAGTCACGACACTTATTGCAATGCTCACGAATCGGCTCATCTTTCAGACGACCAAATCCGCACTGCTTGGGTATTTCTTACTGCCAGAGACAAAGGTACTCCCCTATTTTTCTCACGTCCCGCAGGGTCTACAAGAGAAAACTATTGGGGCAATAACCGTCTTGGAGAAGCAGGAAATGACGAATACTTCCATCCTGAGGTAGTAGCAGTAAATCATTTCCGCAAGGAGATGGCCGGAGAGCCTGAAGATATCCAGACAAGTTCTGAAGGAGAAGTATTGGCAGTGAACCGTGGTAAGAAAGGAGCTGCATTGATCAATCTCAGTGGTCTTTCAAAACCTATTGATGTGTCAACCTCTTTGCCCGATGGAAAGTATCGCGACAAAGTCTACGGTAAGGAATTCTATGTCAAGAAGGGGCGTCTGACAGGTATATTGGCTCCAAGACGCACATATATCTTACAGAAATGACAACATAAGTCAAAAAAATTCAGTAAAATTACAGTTAGAGGTGAACCCACTGGTTTGCCTCTTTGTTTTAGTGTCGAAAGAAGACCGAAACAGGGATGCAGGCACACAGCTTAATTCCCATCAACTATTAAAATCTTGATTGAAATGGCTAATGAAAAAAGTCTGAAAGGCACTCAGACAGAAAAATTGATAAGTGCCTCTTATTTGAATGAGACGCAGTCTTATGCACGTTATTTATATTACTCTCAGATAGCAGATAAAGAGGGTTTGTTCCCGGTTGGAGTTATTTTCCGTGAGTCAGCCGACAATGAGCTGCATCATGCAAAGGTATTTTTGAAAATGCTCCAGAATACTGAAGTGACAGCTTCCGTCGGAGTAGAGGCAGGATTCCTTGGCAAGACAGTAGATAATCTCCAGACTGCCATGAAGGAAGAAATGGAAGGCGGCTATGAATATTATATGGCCGCAGCCAAGACTGCGAAAGAAGAAGGGTTTGATGAAATTGCTTCTCATTTCGAGGCGATTGCAAGCGTAGAAAAGTTCCACTACGATCGTTTCGCCAAGTTCCTCGATATGATTCAGAAGGGGACACTCTGGAAACGTGAAAAACCTGTCACATGGCACTGCCTCGTCTGTGGATATGAATACGTAGGCACAGAGCCACCGGTAAAATGTCCGGCTTGCGATCATCCAACAAGTCACTACATCTGTGTAGAAGATGGGTATTGCCCAGCCCCAGCAAGCTAATTATTAAAAAAACACTTAAAATAAGGGAGTCTCGAAATGTTCGAGATTCCCTTTTTTATATTGTCCAATGAATTGACAAAACTTCAATTTATGAACAAAGTTAAAATGCAATCTTAAGAATTTTTTATTAGCTGAAGAATCTCCTGAACACCTTAATCACATCAAGATGATCCTGAACTCCTGCAGTTTCAGCAGCCGAATGCATTGCCCAGATAGCAGCCCCCATATCAACGCCTCTCAAGTCAAGCTGGCCAGTCAAAATATTCCCTAAAGTAGAGCCTCCGGCAACATCTGAATGGTTCACAAAATATTGGCAATTAACTCCAGCCTCATCACACAACAACCGGAAAACAGCTGCGCCATCAGCATCTGTCATATACTTGCAGTTGGCATTGATTTTTACTACAGGACCACCCCCTATTACAGGGTGATTGGTAGGATCATACTTTTCACTGTAGTTTGGATGCCATGCATGTGCATCATCTGCTGAGATCATAAAAGAATTGGCAATGGTACGATAGAATGCTTCTTGGCCGAACCCAACACAAAAACAAATGCGTTCGAGAATCATGCGTAACACAGGCGAATGTGCACCTTGCTTTGTACCGGACCCGGTCTCCTCATTATCAAATACGGCCATCACTCGAGTCGATCCACAAGGAGTGTCACATTCCTGAAGCAAAGCCTCAAGCGAAGCAAAAGCCATACTCAGATCATCGATCCTACCACTCTGCAGATACTCTTCGTTTGCTCCAATCAAGGTAGCCTTTTCCAAAGGATAAAGATTTAACTCGTAATCAATAATTTCTTCAGGCTGCAGTCCGAGATGCTCTGCCAAAATGCATTTCACCACTCCACCATGTTCCTTATAAACATCAATCTGCTCCTGAGAAAAATAGCCGATCACCGGTTTCATATCTTTCTGCACGCTGAGTTTATTGCCTTCATTCACTTCCCGATTGAAATGAATAGCAAGATGAGGAATTGTGCAGATAGGTTTCTGAAGATCCACCATAGTAGTGACAGGATGAAGGAAATCCTCACCCATTGTCATCACTCTTCCTGATATCGAAAGCGGACGGTCAAACCAAGTATACAGGATACCCCCTCCATATTTTTCAACGTTAAGGCTGACAACTCCGCCTTCTCCATAAATCTCGCAGTTAGGCTTGATCTTGAAACATGGGGAATCGCTATGTGAAGATATGATTCTGAAACCAGAATATCCCGGAGCATCTACACCAATGACAAAGGCAAAGACTGCACTGTCATTTTTCACCATATAATACTTCCCACCACATTCCAGGTCCCACTCATCGCGAGGATCAAGCTGAATGAATCCAGCCTTATCAAGCTCTTTACAGATGGTCTTGGCTGCCATAAAATTGCAAGTCGACTCATCCAGCCATTTCATTAGTCTTTGTATCATAATTCTATATATTAACAGCTTATTGAATTAAGAGCTCTCAAGACATTGCAAAGGGTCTGTGACCAGTATTCTTTAAAAGCATCCTTGCATGCCCTATAGGCTTCCTCAAGATTTTCCCCTTCACTCTCTCGAACTTCAACCACAAAATCATAAAGAGGCTGATAAATGTCGGCAAGGTTTTCTGAGATGGTAGTAGCTATCGGTGTATCAGAATACTTCATATCTTTCTGGAAAGTCTCCAAATAAGTATCCTCTTCTCCAAAAGCCACTGCCAACTGCATTCTTACGCTTTCATACTGCTCCTCATCAAGATGTTCACTCACACCGGTACCCCATTCGTCAAGGGAAGCACTTTCTCCGGCATCGATATCATGAAATTCATAATATATTCGTGGTAACTGTCCAAGCAAAGTTTCGACAAGCTCTTTAAGTTCCACTTCACGGCAATTTTCCAGAGTACTGCAATATTCAGCACAGAGAGCCACAAGATTTATCAATCGTGTCCTTATCGCTTCCATAATCACTGCATTTTAATCGTTGATCGTAAAAAGTTACACCAAGTATGGATTCCTGTCCCACTCCTCCCCTATCGTAGTAGCATCCCCATGACCAGAAAACACTGTCGTTTCCTTTGGCAGCGTAAGGAGTTTATTCTTGATTGCGTCCACAAGCTGACGATGGTTGCCACCCATCAGGTCTGTACGTCCGATGCTTCCTTGAAACAGAGTATCACCTACTATAACAAAACCATCTTCTTTATCATACAGGCAAATACTACCGGGACTGTGACCAGGCACATGAATCACCTTAAGTTCTCCACGGCCGATCTTAATTATATCCCCTTCATTCAACTCACGATCAATCTCAACCGCAACATCTATTCCACGCAGACCAAACATCTGAGCTTGCTGGGCAAGATACTGTCCGAGAATAGCATCGTCTTTATGTGCCTCAACAGGCACGTCATACTTTTCTTTTACCCAGTTATCGGATATAGCATGGTCAATATGGAGATGTGTATTTATAAGGTGAGTCACTTTTAAGCCTTCACGCTTAATAAAATTATCCAAAGCCTCGAATTCCTCCTTTCGGCTCATACCCGGATCTATAATTGCACATTCCTTCTCTTCCGGATCATAAACTATATAAGTATTGATCCCGAACATATAGAATCCAAATTTCGCAACTTTCAACATCGTAATCCTTAATTTTAAATTCTAAATTACACAGGAGTGTAAACTATCTTCTTAGTCTCAAAAAAATCTTCATCAAAATAATTAGAGACATCCACTACCTCAGAAGACTTCAATCCTCTAAGTTCAGCCCCAAGATCTCCGCCCTTCAAAGCTATCACGCCGTTGGGAATGGCATTATGCTGCTCTATTGCTATGTTCTTCCGACTCAGTTTCACGAGCTCAGGCTGAGGCATGACCGCCCTACTGACAACAAAATCAAACTTTTCATGGCATTCTCCATTATCGCCATGTTGGAAAGAGACATTGGCAAGCCCAAGTTTGTCAGCTATATCTGCCGCCACTTTAAGTTTCTTTCCGATCCTATCAATCAGATGGAAATGGACCTCGGGAAACATCACAGCCAATGGCAAACCTGGCAGACCACCTCCAGTGCCAAAATCAAGCACACGAGTACCGGGCACAAAACTAATGAATTTTGCGATGGCAAGACTGTGGAGAAGATGACTTTCCTCCAGATTCTCTATATCCTTGCGGCTTATGACGTTGATCTTCTCATTCCATTCCGGATAGAGAGTCATCATTGCCTCAAACTGTCCCTTCTGCTTGTCCGTCAGATTCGGGAAATATTTCGTTATCTTATTTATCATACTGCAAAAATAACAAATTTTCCGCAAATTATCCCTATTCGCCACATATTATATCAGTGTTTTTTATTAATTTTGCAAAGATAATTCTAAATTTTAAATTCTAAATTCTAATTATTATAGAATTATGCATAAGTTTTTAGTTCGCGCCGCCTCCGGCATTGTATATGCTGCAGTAATAATATTCGCCATCGTATACGGGGGCTGGGCTCTATGGACATTGGCTATAGCATTTGCCATAATCGGGATCTGTGAACTCGATCGCATGGCAATGGGATTCTCCCGCACAACTCTCCCGATCTTTATCATCGACATTCTCGGTGTCTTGTCGCTGATATGTCTTGCAGTTTGTCCCTATTCAATAATTCTTTGGATAGCACTTCAAGTAGCACGCATAGCAGTAGTGTATGGACTGCGCAAAAAGAATCCTAACGTGAAATTCGCTCCCTCGGCTACTGCATATATCGGGCTTCCATTTTGCTTTATGGTGTATGATCCAATGCATCGCTTACCACTACTTATATTTGTGATGCTTTGGCTTAATGATTCCGGAGCCTACATAGTGGGTTCGCTAACAGGTCGCCATAAACTTTGCCCATCCATCTCCCCAAACAAAACTTGGGAAGGATTCTTTGGAGGAGTTGCCATCACTCTTCTTGGCACATACTTCCTTAAGCATTATTTAGCCTCATTCTTTGGAATGGAAACCTATGGCATCGGCATATGGATGCTTCTTGCCGTTTCCACATGCATTTTCGGCACCATCGGCGACCTGATAGAATCAAAGTTAAAACGCAGATACGGATATAAGGATTCCGGGAATTGGATACCCGGACATGGTGGACTTCTCGATCGCATCGACTCTTTCCTCATTGCATTTCCGGTAGCCTTTCTGATCCTCCTCTTCATCTACTGATCTTTCCGACATATCTGACACGTCAAACTTATACGATCCTTATATCCCATGAAAAATCTATTCCTCTCCATCTCCTCCGTAATCTTTCTCTCCTTCTCCATATCGGCTCAAACACCTACACTAACACATGTCTTTGATATACGTGCAGAAATTAGCGAAGCAATCAACGGTGGGCAGAATCCTCATGGTGTGCGTGTGACTATACCAATCACAGGAGGGGAAGTCACCGGCAGAATAAATGGCACAATCATTCCCGGGGGTGCAGACTATCAGCTTGTCAATCCAGAACACCAGCGTTCTGAGCTCAAAGCAATATATACCATAATGACCAATGACTCCGTCGCCATCCAGGTTTGTAATGAAGGAATCAACAGGTTTTCACCCGATGATTCCTACTTCATGACATCTCCAAAATTTGAATGCGACATAAACTCCCCCTACAACTGGCTCAACAATCGAATCTTCGTCTGCCGTCCTGTGGGGTTCGAGCAAAGTGCTATAACACTACGTGTCTGGATGGCAGAATAATCTCATCTTTTCTATTAAAATTTCAACTGCTGCTTTGGAGGTCTCTATTCTGGGAGATTGAGGACTGGCCGATGGAAGAGATTGTGGGAATTTTTAGGCGCGGAACTTTTTTTGCTCTGACGTAGGAAGTCGGAACTGGCGGAAGGGCGCAAAGACTGTGGCGCTTCGCGCAAGAGTGAAGGGGCAAGGGGCAAGAGGCAATGGAGTGTTGGTGGGGAGGTATAAAAAAAAGGCATTCAGACGTGTCACCACTTTGCCGGTCTGAATGCCTGAAAAAGGAAGGTCCTTTTTCTGTTGGGTCCTTTTTGTATAATTCAAATCTATAATGCAGGATGCATAGTTGGCTTCGTGTCGTGTGGGTACGCATGCGGAGCATGCTTTGTTACTAAACTTTGACCCAAGGAAGAAGGCCTTCGGCCTGGTCCCGCT
>CAYNEZ010000006.1:0-39724 GCA_964396365.1 uncultured Sangeribacter sp.
AGATAAGTGTTAAATTTACGTGTAAGTTGTATAAAATATTTATGGAGCTTATATGATATAATCGATAGAACTACTAACATAAATGGACAAGAATGCGATTATTGAGTGCGTGCCTAATTTCAGTGAGGGACGCGATAAGGCAAAGATAAAGGAAATTACGGATGCAATCCAGAGTGTAGAGGGAATCAGTCTGCTTGATGTGGATCCCGGTGAGGCTACCAACCGCACTGTCGTGACTTTTGTAGGTGCGCCAGAAGCTGTGACGGAGGCTGCTTTCCGTGGCATCAAGAAGGCTGCTGAGGTGATCGACATGACCACCCACCATGGAGCACATCCGCGTATGGGTGCCACTGATGTATGTCCTCTGATTCCGGTGGCAGGGATAACTCTTGATGAGTGTGCCGCTCTTGCCAGAAAGCTTGCGGAGCGCGTGGCAACTGAGCTGAACATACCGACTTATTGCTATGAAGCTGCCGCTTTCCGTACGGAGCGTAAGAACCTTGCCGTATGCCGTGAGGGTGAATATGAGGCGCTTCCCAACAAGATGGGCTCGGAGGAAAAAGGTCCGGATTTCGGCAACCGTCCGTATGACGAAGAGGTTGCCAAGACCGGTGCTACCACAATAGGGGCGCGTGACTTCCTGATTGCCGTCAACTTCAATCTCAACACCACTTCCACACGCCGGGCCAATGCGATAGCATTCGACGTACGAGAGAAGGGTCGCCCAATGCGTGAGGGTGGAAAGGTGACCGGTAAGCCCATGAAGGACGAGAACGGTAAACCAATAATGATACCCGGAACGCTGAAGGGAACAAAGGCTATAGGTTGGTATATCGACGAATATGGAATCGCTCAGGTTTCAATGAATATTACCGACATCGCTCAGGTGCCCCTTCATGAGGCGTTTGACGAGGTTTGCCGTAAGGCAGATGCCAGGGGCGTGCGCGTGACGGGAACGGAGATTGTAGGGCTTGTGCCTAAGCGTACGCTTGTGGATGCAGGAAAGTATTTCCTGCGTAAGCAACAGCGCAGCTGTGGCATTCCAGAGAGCGAGATCATACGGATAGCCGTGAAGTCGATGGGGCTTGACCAGCTTGCTCCGTTTGATCCGAAGCAGAAAGTGATAGAATATATGATAGCCGACGATTCAGCCAAGAAGTTGACCGACCTCACTGCCCGAGGATTTGCTGAGGAGACAGCCTCAGAATCGCCTGCGCCGGGCGGGGGCAGTATTTCGGCCTATATGGGTGCTCTTGGAGCCGCACTTGGCACTATGGTGGCCAATCTATCGGCCCATAAGGCTGCCTATGACGACCGCTGGGAGGAATTTTCAGACGCGGCAGAGATCGGGCAAAACCTAATGGATGAGCTGCTTCATCTTGTGGATGAGGACACGGCGGCATTCAACCGGATCATGGCTGTATTCGCAATGCCCAAGAAGACTGATGAAGAGAAAGCAGCGCGTGCAGTGGCTATGGAAGAAGCCACACTATATGCCACACAGGTGCCTTTGAAGACCATGAAGAAGGCATATGAGGTGTTTGACTTGGTAGAGAATATGGCAGCCGATGGCAATCCGGCTTCAGTGACGGATGCCGGAGTTGGAGCGTTGGCAGCGCGTGCTGCAGTGCGTGGAGCAGGACTCAATGTGCGTATCAATGCTGCGGGTCTTAAAGACCGAGGGATGGCTGATTCGCTTGTGGGTGAAGCCGCCGAGCTTGAGCGTCTGGCAGAAGAGCGAGAAAAGGCGATACTTGATATCGTGAATAAAAAGATTAAAGATTAAAGATCAAAGACAAGTGTCCGGCTGCGAGGAATTCGTCGGCCGGGAGATGTATAAGGCGCGGTGTGTCGATAAGGGCCACCGCGTCGCATTTTTTTGTGGCTATGTCGAGCTCGTGGGTGGAGAAGAGAATGCATTTTCCCTGGTCGTGGGCAAGCCTGTTAAGGAGATTCACTAGATCGTAACGGCTCGGCATATCAAGAAAGGATGTGGGTTCGTCGAGGAGTATAATGGGAGTGTCTTGGGCGAGAGCCCTGGCTATCATCACTCTCTGGCATTCGCCGTCGCTCATCGTGTCGAGGGTGCGCTGGGCGAAGGATTCCATTCCCACTTCAGAAAGAGAGCGCATCACTATCTCCTCGTCTTCTTTCTGCATGCGACCTATCCAGTTGGTGTAGGGAGCACGTCCCATGGCCACGGCATCGACACACCGCATGGAGGGGATGCGTGTGCGTTGTGTGGAGACAAATGCGAGCGTACGGGCTATGGCAGAGGGGGCGAGAGAGTGAAGGTCTTTGCCATCAAGGAGTATTGAGCCTGAATAGCCGGGATTCAGGCCGGCTATTGCGCGGAGGAGGGTGGATTTGCCGGTGCCGTTTCGACCGATAAGGGATGTGAGTGTAGCTTTCCCGAAAGATGCCGAGACATCTTTGAGAAGGATGCGGGATTTATAGCCTAATGTGAGGTCGTTGAGGGTGATCATGAGACACAATTCTAAGTAAGCTTATAAGCTATTTTAGCTTAAGAACGACTAAAATTACGATTGGGATGCCGAGGAGTGCGGTGATGGAGTTGATAGGTAGGGTGAGGAGCTTTGATATTATGTCGCATATAAGGAGCACTACTGAGCCGGTGAGGAGGGTGGCAGGGACGAGTGTGCGATGGTCGGAGGTGCGGAACATCATTCGCGTGACGTGTGGCATGGCAAGCCCGATGAACCCTATGGGTCCGCAGAAGGCTGTCACAGTGCCGGCGAGCAGGGTGGTGGAGATAAAGAGCAAGCTGCGGGAACGCTTGACGTCGAGCCCCATGGTGCGTGCATATTCCTCGCCGAAAAGCAGTAGATTAAGTGGCTTTATGGTGACGATGGCGAGAATGATGCCAACAGCTACCGCGGGCAACATTATCCACAGCTGGGAAACTGTGACATCGCCAAGGGATCCCATTGTCCAGATCACAAATGCTTTCAGCGACTCATCACGACTGAGATACTGCAATACCTGAACCACTGCGCTGATGCCTGAAGAAAACATCATGCCGAGGATCAGAATCACCATTATGTCTTTTATGCGGGAGGCAACTGCGCCGACAATGAGGAGCACCGCTGCTGAGCCTATCCAAGCCGCTCCTGCGATGCCGAGTGAAGACATGGCAGGGGAAAGACCGAACAAAGGGGCTCCGAGAAGGAAAAGCGCCACTCCAAGTGAAGCTCCGGAGCTGATGCCGAGCACGTAGGGACCGGCAAGAGGATTTCGGAAAAGTGTCTGCATCTGGAGACCGGACACTGAGACAGCAGCTCCGGCAAGGATTGCGACCACAGCCTTGATAAGACGGATGTTGATGACGATACGGGCAACTGCAGGGGGGCAGTCTCCACCCGTCAGTGCCGCCCATATTTGGGGGAGTGGGATCGAGGTGGAGCCAACTGAGATGTCGAAGATAAAAAGGGCTATTATTCCTGCAGAAAGCAGTGCTGTGAGAAAGGTCGTTTTCAAAGTGTGGGTTATATCGGTCAAATTGTCAAATTGTCGATTAGTCAAATTGACTCAATTCTCAATTAAGTTTCTTGTAGTAGTAGAGGGGAGCGTCGGAGAGCTCGGGGTGGAGGATGCCGATGAGGTCGCGGAGGATGATGTCGGGATTGGTGATTCCGGATTCGAAGAAGTCATTGCCTCCGGCTGAATTTGCACGGAGTGTGTTGTTGAAGACATAACCATTGCGAAAAACGCGTGTATCAGTGAATTTCGGGCATTTCGCCCCGAGGGTGGATAGAGAGGTCGTCTGATCAACATTAAGCCAAAAATCGGCCTGTGAGGCGAGCGTATAGGCTTCTTCGAGGTCGATGGGGAGAGATGAGTTGCCGGTGTTCTTCTTGTAGATATAGTCGCCTCCAGCATCTGCGATAAGACGCGCCATGTAGCTGTCGGCTGATGGCATGAACCATGAGTCGCCATAAGGGACGTTGAGCATCACGGATGGGGCGTCGATGACAGTATCTGCCACTTTCTTCTTGAGCGCATTGTATCTTTCTGCTATGGCAGTGAAAGTCTCTTCCCCTTTTTGTCGGTTGCCGATTATCTCAGCCATCGGCACTATCCATTCAGCCTTCCCGAGAGGGGATTCTTCGAGATAGTCGCCGATATAGATGAAGGGGATGTCAAGTTCGCGCAATTTGCTTTCCATGGAATTTGCCCCGTTCACTCCATACAGGAGCACAATGTCGGGATCGGCAGCAAGAAGAGCCTCGTAGTCGAAGTTTCCTTCATAGCCGATGTCTGCTATTTGTTCGCGTCGCTTCTGTAGGTCAGGATTGGATATATAGTTTATTCCTGACACTCCTACTATGCGGTCGGTGGCTCCAAGTGCGTCAAGCATTGCTATGTGGGTGGATGAAGTGGTGACGATACGCTTTGCTTCTCCGTCAAGTATTTGTCCGTCGAAAGCGAGAGGAGCCTCGTCGCCGGCTCTGGCGATGAACAGATGTGTCGCCACGCTGTCGGCACCTTGCCAGGGGTTGGATATGGTGAGGAGGATACTTTCAGAGCCTTCCTTTCCGTATATTGAGAAGCCGGAGGCTTCGGAAGGGGTGTAAAGTGTCTCAGAGAAGTCTGAGAGGGAATCGGATTTAGATCCGCAGCAAGATAACAATACTGTGAGGACTGAGAGAATAGTATAATGAAGTTTTATCATATCTTAGATATTGTTTTTATTCTTATAACATTGAAGTAGTTTAAACTTATTTGCGAATTATAAAAATTTCAATGAAGAGTTTAAACAACTTCATCTTATAAAGCATATAAGTCTTGTAAATCTTATAAAATATTCGTCTACCATGAGATGGAGAGGAAAAATTCGGCGTTGAAGCCGGGCATGGGGTGGGAGAGTACGGAGAGATATTCGGCATCAAAGATATTGTTTAGTGCGAGTTTAAGCTGGGTGTCAAGTGTATTGTGTTTTGCGTTTTGCGTTTTGCGAGATATGTTGAATTTGAGATTTTTTTCGAGGGTGATGTTGGAGATGGAGTAGGCAGGGAGGTCTCCTGTAAGAGTGGAGGCGTTGCTTGTCATAGTGAAACGTTCTGAATAACAATGCCATTTATAATTTATACCCCACGATTTCCACGCGGCGCGGAGTGATGCTGATGCGGAATGCCGCGGAATGTAGGGGAGTTGCTTGCCGATTGATTTGTCGGCTTCACTCATCTTTTCCCCGACATTGATCGATGGGGTCCAGGAATAGGATGCATTCAGGTCGAATTTCCAGTCGTCCCAAGGGGTCAGGTTTGCATCTGCTTTCAACTCAATGCCATAGGCGTGTACGCTCTTGACGTTGCGAGGGGAGAAGAATCCCTTGATTGTTGGGAGCCAGATTATCCAGTCGTCGATATGGGAATCAAACCATGTGGCTGAGAATCCAGTGGAGAAAAGTTTGTTTTGTGATGCTTGGAATTCAACGCCGCAGTCGTAGGTCCATCCCTTTTCGCTGCGAAGATCGGGATTTCCTCCCGGCATGAAGTAAAGGTCGTTGAGTGAGGGATAGCGGTAGTTGCGGCTTGTGGAGGCTTTCAGTGTCAGTCCGTAGAGAGTGTGTCCGGAGTAAGTGTTTATTGCTTTCCAATCAGCGAAAAGTGCCGGGATAGGGGATGTGGCGTGGTTTCCGTAGGTTTCTTCGCGCACTACAGCTGAAATCCCCACGCCATCCAGCGGTTGCCATCGTGCTGTGATAGCGCCACTGAGTTCAAGGCGTTTTTTATGGTAGCCTATGTCGGCTTGAGCCCCGCTTCCGGCTGTAATCTGCCTGTCGGTCGACTTAACATCGTGATGGTTGGCGGTCAGAGATGCTGAGAAAAGCCATCTGTCGGAGGGATAGAAGTTGGCAACTGCATTGCCGAAGAAAGTATTGACAAGGGAGCGTGATCTGGTCATAGTAGACCATATATCTTGGGTCATCTCGCGTCGGTAGTCATATCCCATCCAGGTGTGGGTGTAACCGGTACGGAGATCAATGTTCCACGTGGAACGAGCGTGTCTCCAACCCATTACGCTTCGCACCGTATTCTCACGCTGGCGATTGTCTATGCCACGCTCTTCCCCGTAGTCAGTAGTTATCATTGGGATCTCGCGGTTGGATGAGGTAAACCATACATTCAGAAGGAGACGATCTCCGTTTCTTGAGTCATAGTATGCTTCCTGCAGAATATGGAAATCCTTGAATGAGCCGGAGCGGTTCTTTTCTTTAGGATAGTATTGCCCTATTATGTTGTGGGCGTCGTCGTAGATATTTTCTTTCTTGTCGCGGTTGATGTAGGTATAGTCATTGTCAGATGAAGAGTAGACGGCACGAGTGGAGAAAGCCCAGTGGCGGTTGCTGTAGGAGAATTTTAGGAACTCATCGAAAGTCTTGAATGATCCGATGCCCTGCACGTAATTGATGCCGAGCCCTTTGTTGAATTCCGGAGCCGTGGCGAGCGAAACTGCTCCACCGAGACCTCCGCCTGATTCATTGACAGAGGATGTGCCGTGAAGCAGAGAGGCCTTATCCACAAAGAAGGATGGGATTGTGGAGAGGTCGGTCATGCCGAGCATAGGGCTATTGATTCGCATGCCGTTCCAGCTGACGTTGGTGTGGGATGGGGAAGTTCCACGAAAAGCCACTGTAGAGAGCGTAGCCCTGCCGTAGCTCTTTACGAATACTGAAGAATTGAATGTGAGTACGTCTGCCATCGACAGCGCGATATTTTCCTTGAGGGCGATGGAGTCGAAAGTGGTCTTCTGCACACCGATATCCTGCATCGGTCGGCGTGCAGTGACTACAAACTCGTCAAGCTGCACTATATCCGGAACTTCCGGTGTGGGGATTGGGTTGGAATATGAAACAGCTGCGGAAGCCAGTATGGTGACCGTAGCTGTGAGGATTCGTATGTTCTGAAACAGGGATTTCATGGTCTATACCAACAGAATGCGCCGGGATTTATGCCGACGTTGAATTGATCGATTAGTTTGGCGTCTGAAGAATACCGGTAGATACGTCCACTCTGCTGATAGTCAATGGCGTCGGCAATGTAGACATCTCCTGAAGCAGGCGCAACGGTAAGTCCGTAGTAGAGAGTATTGTGCGCTTTCAGGAATGGCTGTTCCGGTGGCATTGAGGCGGTGACTTCCATAGCCCAGATGTCGTCGTTGATCCAGTAGAGCATATTTTTTTCTCCATTCAGGCAAATCTCAGAACATGAGTCGCCAATCAAGAAACTGAATTTCTTCTCTATTGTGAATGAAACGGCATCGATCTTGACGAGTGCAGGAGCCTCATAGCCGAAAGGGGAACCCTCGTAGCCACCGTCGGTCACAGTCCAAAGCTTTCCGTTACAGTCGAGGGCGAGCGAGTTAGGCTGGATGCCGACTTCGAGCGAAGCCACTACCTCGTCTGAGCGGGTGTCGATCTTTATAATACGATTCTGATAGCTCCAGCAGTTGCAGAACACGTAGTCCCCATAGCTGACCATCTGCTCTGTGGATCCGCTGCCGGGCTTCATATCAGGCACTTCAATGTGTCCTATGATCTGATATGTCTTCGGGTTTATGACGGCAATCCGGTTGTCCCAAAGCTGAGTGACATATGCTTTTGAATCGCTCACAAAATGTATGTAGCGAGGGAATGTCAGGTTTTCGATTCGCCCCTTTTCCTTAAGGGTGAGGGGATCTATGGCAAAAACTACTTTGGAGTTGTTGACCACTATCCATCCCTTGTCGCCGTAGAACGTCATAGACTGAGCTACATCTCCGAGTTTCATTCCGTTGGCCTTTATAAAAGCCTCATTTGTAACCTCTCGGTTTTGGGGGTCATAGAGGGAAAGTGATGCGTTGCTGTATTGAAAATTCCCTTCGTTAAGGATGAAAAGAGTTCCATCTTCGCTGTCGGGGGCAGGTATTTCTCCTTTCGGCTGGTCATCGGGATCGTCAGTAGAGGAGCAACCGATAGCAACCGGTAGGATGCAGAGAATAAGGAGCAATGATAATATGTGCGTGTGCTTTTTCATGGCCTTTTTATTATTTCATTCGTGAATCATAGGGACGGCATTATCGTCCGGATTGGTCATAAGGTCATAGAAACCAAGCACCTCGGTAGATACTTCTCCAAGAGAGCCGGCCTTTGACATTACACCTGTCTGTACCTTTACAAAAGAGATGGAGCGGAGCTCCACCGGATTCCCTTCCGAATTCACTGCATCTGAAATACGGAAACGGTTGGCCTGTGGCATACCGTCGAGAGCGATGTTGTCATCTCCCATATTGTCGGCATATCCCCATGCGAACGGATTGTTTGCCATAAAACCGGTATCAGGGTCTTTAATGGTGTGATCTAAGAGTCGTGTGCCAGTTAGAGTATAGGAATTCTCTTTTATCCATGCAGGATAATAGTAATTTTGTTTATGGAAGGTCTTCAGATAGTCGATATTTCCGGAATTGCCAAGGTTGTCGTGCCATTCTATGGGTTGCCCTGGAGCTGAGGGACGGAAATATGTCACTGAATAGTCGTGGAGAGTAGATGGCTCATAATAATCGCTTCCACGGAGTTCATACCAAGTGTCGTCAGGAATACCATTTGAATTTTGATCTTCCATCACGTATACTATTCCCGGTTCGCTTGAGCCTCCGGTGCCAGTAGCGTCAAGGAAAGCGTTGCCGAAGATGACGAAATCGTAATCGCCACGGCTATTGAGCACTTCATGATCGAATCCGATGGTTATCAGTCCGCCGAATGCTCCGAGAGATACGAACAGTTTATTTTCCAGACGCTGCAGTGCCCATCGGGCAGCCTCAGCAGGGTCTGTCATATCGGAAGGCATTCCTCCCGTCTGGGGGTCGTTGATGTATTGTC
Organism: uncultured Sangeribacter sp.; assembly: GCA_964396365.1. Classification (GTDB taxonomy): domain Bacteria; phylum Bacteroidota; class Bacteroidia; order Bacteroidales; family Muribaculaceae; genus Lepagella. Next base: position 8,882 of record CAYNEZ010000006.1, read on the forward strand.
CGGGAGCGGGAGTATATTCGAATACTTCTGTGGCATATCGGCTTGACGGCGCAGCATGTGGCATGGGATATACCCTGTTTTCCTGCTGTGTGTCAGCGTTATTAATCTCATAGATGTCAGAATCCTTGCCGCAGCCTGCAAGGTAAAGGGTGGCTGCGGCAAGGGAAAGAAAAACTGTATCTTTAAGATGCATCATCTTGCTATCTTGATTGAGGAATTTCCGGCTTTCACCACATAGACTCCTGCCGGGAGGGAAGCGAGAGAGAATGACTTGTCGTCGCTTTGGAACACTTTTGCTCCGAGCGAGTCGTAGACTGCAGCGAAGTCTGCGCCATTGAGTGTCACTGTCTTTGATGTGCGGTCATAGTTAATGGCAGTGTGGTTGGCACTGCCAAGACTTGCACCCGATCCTTGCGATGGGGTGACGCATAGTTTGTCGAGACAAAAGTATAGAGGAGTATTTGCTCCATATGCTCCTGTGTCGGTTGTTTCTATGGTGAAGTAAAGTTCATTGACTGTCCCGAGAGATGAGAGGTCTACGTATTTCCAGCCACGGGCAGTGGTTAGGTCACCGTTGCTGCAAGATGCGAGGGAAACTTCGACAGTCTTTTCAGTCTCGTCGGCAGCCACGCCGTGGATTGTAAGGGTAAGGGCATCGTCGTTTGTGAAGGCACGTGCGTATCCATCGCCTAAGAGAACGGAATAGAAAGTGTAGCTGTTGAGATTTACATATACGCTCTGTGGGTCGTAGAGCAGGCCATCATTGAATACCATATCAACGGGGCGAGCGCTCATATAAGGGGAATAGAATCCAACGAGATAGGGCATTTCAGCACTTGTGACAGGGGCTCCGAAATCATTGAGCTTGACTGTGCCGTCCTCATTGAGTAGGATTCCTCCTTCTGCCATATTGCTCCATTGATGGTCGAGGGTGTTTTGTGGCTGTGCATCGTCAGTGCTGTTTGATGCGGTGAAGCCCCACCATGTCTTCCATTCGGCGATTGCAGAATGCAGAAATGAGAAGCACTGGGATTCAATGGACTCGGCTTCATCGTCGTAGGTACCGGTCCAGGCACCGTTTTCGGCGTTGAATGTAAGTTCAGTTGTCGACTTTGAAAGGTCGAGGATGATGGATGATTGTTCTGCGGCGAAAGCGCATGTAGCGGTGGCGCACACCGCAGCGAGTGAAATGAAAAGTTTTTTCATAATTATTATTGGTTAAATGAATGGTCCCGTTCATGTAGCACAATAAAAAACTTTATGTGTAGGATCTCGTATATGCGCGGGTAGGTTTTCTGACTTGTCCCATCAATCGCAGCGCCTTCTCGAACCTTTTGCGGCTCAATGACTTATGTGCTTTGATGTAGGTTCCTATTTGTGGAACCGGGATTTACAGCAGCGGGTACTGTTCCGGAATTGCACCGGATTCCCTTTCCTTTGCGGCTACAAAGTTAATGATTTTTATTTAGATTTTTGATAAGTTATAATATAATTTTTTTATGTTTCCTAAAAAAATCGCTACCTTTGTAGGAAAATAGATATAATATGGGAAAAGATCAGACAGTGCTGTTTCATTCTTCGATTTTCGGACCGATTCATAGTCGTCGGCTCGGAGTGTCTTTAGGTGTCAATCTTATGCCTAATGATGGCAAGGTATGTTCATTCGATTGCCTGTATTGTGAGGCTGGTTTCAATGCCCAAGGCAAAGGCTCTACGGGTCTTCCGCTGCGTGAGCAAGTACGTGCTCAGCTTGAGGCAAAACTGAAAGATATGCACACAAAGGGAGAGCCGTTGGATGTCATCACATTCTCAGGGAATGGTGAACCCACTCTACATCCGTATTTCCCGCACATTATAGAGGATACCCTCGCTCTTAGAGACACTTTCTATCCTGATGCCAAAGTTTCGGTGCTGACTAATTCAACTATGATTTTCAAGCCGGAAGTAGCAGAAGCCCTCAAGAAAGCTGATAACAATATCCTAAAACTTGATTCGGCCATTGAGCGCACCATGCGGCTTATAGATCGTCCCAATTCGAAGGATTTCACGGTAGAAAAGGTGATTGATGCCTTACGTCAATTTGAAGGCACAGGTATAATACAGACTATGATCTTACGTGGCAGCCACGACGGTAAACTCGTAGATAATACCACCGATGAGGAAATTGCAGCTCTCGTCTCCGCCTATAAGCGTATAAATCCCCGCGAAATCATGATTTACAGCCTTGATCGTTCCACTCCGGAAGAAAACCTCGTAAAAGTCGAAAAAGAGGAACTTATGGCCATCGGAAAGCGAATCGAGGAAGAGACCGGTATTCCCGTCCAAGTAAACTGAAGTAGCCAAACCAAATTTGCAAAGGATAAAGAAAATCGTTAATTTAGTAGAAATATGAGCTTTATGAAGGAGAAGGAGATTGTGATTCCGAAGGGTGTCAGGAAGTTCAACAAAGTTGCACTTATTGGACCCGCGACCCGCATTAAACCGGAAATTGTAGAAGATCTCGTAAGGCTCTATGCTGAGCATCCCGAAGAAATGCCGGGAGCTGAACTGATTGTCTATCCTTCAGTGCTTGACGCAAACGCCCATGGCTCTTATGCCGCTTCATTAGCTCAGCGGGTTGCAGATTTCACAGATGCCTGGAGCCGCGAGGATGTCGATCTGGTGATTTGTGCCAGAGGGGGATACGGATGCGTCCATATGATCGACTATCTTTCCACAGATTTTATTGCCGCTCATCCGAAATGGCTTGTAGGCTTTTCAGATGTCTCCGCCCTGCATGCTTTGCTCTATAAAAGTGGCATAGCTTCGATCCACGGCGGAATGGCAAAGCAATTAGTGGAAAATACAGATTTCGGTTTTGGCACATACCGAAAAGTCTTAAAAAATCTGGTGGAATCTTATTCCCCAATGTTGGAGTATCAAATACCACATCATCCATATAATATCCTCGGTGAGAGTAGGGGAGTTCTTCTTGGCGGCAACCTTGCAGTATTGAATGGTCTTGCTGGAACGCCATTCGATATAATGGCGGAATGTCTGCATCGTGATGTAATTCTTTTCATAGAAGATGTGTCGGAGCCAATCTATGCTGTGGAGCGTATGCTTTATCGATTGCATCTTCAGGGAGTACTTGGAAAAGTGAAAGGAATCCTTGTTGGGCAATTTACCGAATGGAAACCAGACCGGAATCATGAATCGGTCTACGACATGATTCATGAGTGTTTCGAAATGTGGGGTATCAGTTGTCCGGTAGTGTTTGATTTTCCTGTCGGACACAACGAACATAATGTTCCTCTGGTGGAAGGTATGATGTGCTCACTTCGTTCTGGCGTTGATCAGGTGATATTGTCGTTTTGAATCGAATTTTATGAAATAACAATGTCATAATTGTGCATGGATGATGGGGAAAAGAATTTTATTTTATTCTCAAAGCCTTAAGTTTGTTTTGAATATTACTTAAGATATTGATTTATAATAATTAACGATGTTTTTCTACAATTGGCTTTCTTGGGATGAAATAGAGATGAATTTTTCGAATTAAATTAGTTGGAACGATTTTTTGATAAAAATGTGATTAATTCGTCAGAATTTGTTATATTTGCGTTTTGTTGTCAGCCGAACTCTGAACCTGACAACGCAGAACGCAAAACGTACTACGTAGAAAATGATAGAATTTGCAGTGCAAGGAGTCGAGATGCCGGAGATGGACCTTCGGAGAGTTTCGATATGGATTGAAGAGGTAGTGGCTTCCCATTCCCGAAGGGTGGGCAATCTGAATTATCTTTTCGTGAATGATGAAGAAATCTTGGAGGCAAACCGTCAGTTTGTCAACCATGATTATTATACAGACATAATTACCTTTGACTATTCGCATGGAGACCGCATCAGCGGAGACATCATGATTTCGTTGGAGACAGTCGCCACCAATGCGGAAAAATTTGGAGTCACATATTTTCGAGAGCTCCTCCGTGTGATAATACATGGAGTGCTCCATCTTGTCGGCATCAACGACAAAGGTCCTGGCGAACGCGAGATTATGGAAGCTGCCGAAAACAAGGCCTTATCTCTTTATGACTCTCAAAATACCATAACCTTATAACCTTCTATATTAGCATTCGAATATAGAGTAATTTTATCCTTGATATAAATGCGATTTGAATATGATGTGATAGTGGTTGGGGCAGGGCATGCCGGCTGTGAGGCTGCGGTAGCTTCTGCACGTCTTGGTTGCTCAACTCTGCTTATTACGGCCGACATGAATCGTGTGGCCCAGATGTCGTGTAATCCTGCTATTGGTGGTATTGCCAAAGGACAAATTGTGAGGGAGATTGATGCTCTTGGGGGGATGACCGGTATCATTGCCGACCGAACTGCAATCCAATTCCGCATGCTCAATAGAAGCAAAGGGCCGGCAGTATGGTCTCCACGTGTGCAGTCTGATCGCACTCGTTTCATAGATGAATGGCGCAAGACTCTGGACGCTACTGAAAATTTGTATATGTTCCAAGATATGGTGGTGCGACTTTTGATGGAGGAATCAGATGAGGGTACTCTTGTGTGTGGCGTTGAGACCGCTCTCGGCATCTCATTCAAAGCAAAGAAGGTGGTGCTGACCGCCGGCACCTTCCTCAATGGTCTTATGCATTTCGGTCGCACTCAGATAGAGGGTGGGAGAATTTCAGAAGCATCCTCTCGTGGCCTTTCCGATCAGCTACGTGGAATTGGAGTCAATGTTGGGAGAATGAAGACAGGGACACCGGCCCGAATCGACGGGGGCACGATTGATTATAATCACGTCACGGTGCAGTCTGGGGATGACGAGCGTCTATTAGATGGTAGTATCAAAAGGGATTTCCATAAGTTTTCTTATCTCCCGTCAGTGATGAGGAGTCTTTCTCCAAGAGATTGCTATATTGTTCATACAAGTCCGGAAGTACATAAGATACTCCATGACAATCTTGGCGACTCTCCTTTATATAATGGCCAGATAAAAAGTATCGGTCCCCGTTACTGCCCGTCGATAGAAACCAAGATTGTGACTTTCTCCGATAAGGAAAGCCATCAGCTTTTTCTTGAACCGGAAGGGGAGAAGACTCATGAATTCTATATAAACGGTTTTTCGAGTTCTCTTCCCTGGCAAGTGCAGGTGAATGCTCTTACCCAGATTCCTGCTCTCCGGGAAGTGCAGTTTTATCGTCCCGGCTACGCTATTGAATATGATTTTTTCGATCCGACCCAACTGAGGCATAACCTCGAGTCAAAGCTTGTCGGCAATCTATATTTTGCCGGTCAGGTCAATGGCACTACGGGATATGAGGAGGCTGCGGCACAAGGCTTGATGGCTGGCATTAATGCTGCAAGGAGTGTCAAGGGTCTTGAGCCTGTCGTGCTTGGTCGTGACGAGGCTTACATCGGTGTGCTCATAGATGATCTTGTAACAAAGGGTGTCGACGAGCCCTACCGAATGTTTACGAGTCGTGCAGAATTCCGCATACTCCTTCGTCAGGATGATGCTGATCTCCGTCTTACTCCCATCGGATATGAAATTGGGCTTGCTGATCAGGCGCGTTATGAAGCAATGAGGTCGAAATATTCAGAACGTGCAAATCTTGTTGAATGGTGTGAAAACACTTCAGTGCGTCCTACCGAAGAGCTTCAAGAATTTCTTGAGAAGTGTGGCACTGGCAGATTGCCCGGACGGGTGAAGATTGCGGATTTGCTTCGTCGTCCTCAATTAAATTTTGAAAATCTCACCCCGTATGTCTCTGCTCTCGAAGAAAGGTGTTCAGAAGTTGAAGAGGGTAGGAGAGAGGAGATAATCGAGTCTGCCGAGATCCTCATAAAATATCAAGGATACATAGAGCGGGAGCGTGAGTCTGCCGACCGTATGAGGCGCCTTGAAAAGGTTCGTATTCCTGACGGAATGAATTTTGATGAGATACTTGCAATCTCCACCGAGGGCCGACAGAAACTTTCAAGAATTCGACCGGCTACTATAGGACAGGCTTCCCGAATCCCAGGTGTCTCCCCATCCGATATCAATGTCCTTCTGGTGATGTTAAGAGGAAAATAGAGGAGGATGATCATTAAAGATCTTGCCATCTTCAAAGTCATTGATAATAATTTACGAACGAAATGTTTCACGTGAAACATAGGTGTCCGGTTAAATAATAAATTAAGAATACTGAACATAAAATGTCGTATTCATCGGGAATTTTTAATATATTTACTCAATAATAATAAAAGAAAGACAATATGCAGTTAGAAGATTTAAGGGGTCTCATCAGGGATGTGCCCGACTTCCCTTCCGTGGGAATCATGTTCAGAGACCTGACAACAATGATCAAGAATGGGGAGGCTCTCCATGTGATGGGTGACGAACTTGCTCAACTTTACAAGGACAAGGGTGTGACAAAGGTCGTGGGTATAGAATCTCGCGGATTCATCGGAGGATCTATTCTTGCAGATAGACTTGGAGCCGGTTTTGTACCCGCCCGCAAACCGGGGAAATTGCCTTCCGTAACAGTAAAGGCATCCTATGCCAAGGAGTATGGTGTAGACACAATCGAGCTCCACAGCGATGCCATTGGTCCTGACGACGTGGTGGTGCTTCATGACGACCTTCTTGCAACCGGCGGTACAATGAACGCTTGTTGCCAGTTGGTGAAGTCAATGAATCCAAAAAAGATCTACATCAACTTCATCGTGGAATTGTCTGAGCTACATGGCAGGGAGGTGCTCCCCAAAGATATTGAGGTGACAACCTTGCTTAAATACTGAAAATTCTTTATCCCAAAAGTCCCGATTTAATCGGGACTTTTTTGAAATAGGAGAGTTAAAACATGAATGAGACCCAAAGTGCGGATGACCTTTTAGCCGGGGCCGGACGTGATATCAATGAGCATGGGGGATTCAATCTTGAGATAAAATCAGACAGGTCACCCGATGACATACGCCATAATCGTCCGGGGGAGAAGTTGCGGGAGAAAATCCTCTCACTGCCGGACTCCCCGGGGGTCTATATGTATCTAGACAATACCGGCACTGTGATCTATGTGGGGAAGGCCAAGCGTCTTAAACGGCGAGTGTCGTCATACTTCAATCGTCAGCATGACATTCGGCGCACCAACCTGTTGGTGCGTTCGATCGTAGACATGCGTTTTATCGTTGTGCATACTGAAGAGGATGCGCTGCATCTTGAGAGCGCGATGATCAAGGAATATCAGCCGCGCTACAATGTGCTTCTTAAAGATGACAAATCCTATCCCTGGATAGTGGTGACGAAGGAGGATTTCCCAAGGGTTTTCATGACAAGGGAGAAGGGGCTTGGGGCAAAATATTACGGGCCATATTCAAACTTACAGTCGGCGAAAGTTGTGCTTCAACTTATCCGGGACATATTTCCCTTGCGTAGTTGCCGTCATATCCTCGATCAAAAGGGGATAGCGAGAGGTAAGTATTCACTCTGCCTTGACTATCATATCAAGAAATGCGGTGGACCTTGCCGTGGCTTCATCAATAAAGAACAGTATGAAGAATATGTGGCGCGGGTAAGAGCTATCCTTCGAGGCGAGACTGTAGAACTTGAGAGATATCTTCTTGGCGAGATGGAAAGGCTTAGCTCGGAATGGAAGTTCGAGCAGGCTCAGGAGGTGAAAGAGAAATATGAGGCAGTGAAGCGTTACAATGCCAAGAGTGTTGTGGCAAAGACCGACGCTGCCGAACTTGATATCTTTGGTTTTGTGGCAAGCGATGACGAAGACGAGGCGATTGTCAATTTCATGCATCTCCATAATGGTGCCGTAATCCAAAGTATCAACCTCGAATACAAGCGATGCTCTGCCTCTTCTAAAGAAGAATTGCTTTCAATGGCAATTGCCGAGGTGGGGCGTAGGTTTGAACGGGAATTCTCCGAAGTCATCGTGCCTTTTTTGCCTGATGTGGAGTTTGAGAAAATAAAATTTATGGTGCCACAGCGAGGCGATATGAAAAAGGTGCTCGACGTCGCTGTGAAAAACGCCACCCAATATCTCAAGGACAAGGAGAAGCAGGCAGAGGCTCTTGATCCGGAAAGAAGCGTCGAAAAACTTATGGAGACCATGAAGCGGGATTTCAGACTCGAGGTGCAGCCCAGGCACATAGAATGCTTCGACAATTCAAATATCCAGGGTACAAATCCGGTGGCAAGTTGTGTCGTTTTCAAAAACGGCAAACCATCGAAGAAGGATTATCGCCATTTTATCATCAAGACAGTAGTCGGCGCCGATGATTTCGCATCAATGAAGGAGGTGCTTCATCGGCGATATACGCGAATGATGGCAGAAGGAGAAAAACTTCCCGACATGGTGGTGGTCGATGGAGGCAAAGGTCAGCTGAGTGCAGCGGTTGAAGCTTTTGATGAGATGGGGATAAGAGGGGAGGTGGCCCTTGTCGGCATTGCGAAGAGGCTGGAGGAAATATATTTTCCGGGCGACTCACTTCCTCTTTATATCAACAAGACGAGTCCGAGCCTGCGTGTGATCCAGGCTATGCGCGACGAGGCGCACCGCTTTGGGATCACCCACCATAGAGACCGGCGTTCGAAAGGACAGACTGTCAGTGAACTTGACAGCATAAAGGGAATCGGCCCGGCTACGAAGACTGCGCTAATAAAGCAATTCAAAAGTGTGAAGAGAATCAAGGAGGCTAATTTGGAAGCTATATTGAAGACAGTAGGAAAAGCCAAAGGCATATTGATCTATTCACATTTCCATCCAGATGAAAAAATCTGATTTATGCATTATGGATTATGCATTATTGAAATTTTATTATTAACTTTGCATTTTGGGAGGATGGCGAAAGGCGGAAGATTGACTACATATTGAAAAAATGACAATGGAGCCCATCATACCACCAGTGGATAGAGACGCAATAGAGCATGAGCTCACTCCAGAGCGTTTCTTGAGACATACCAACAAAGGCGACAACCTTCTCTACGTTGTCGATGCCCATTGTGCGCCCAATACAATGCTTGAAATTGGGCGCTTGCGAGAAGCTGCTTTCCGGCAGGCCGGGGGAGGTACGGGGAAAGGCTATGACATCGATGAATTTGACGTCATGCCTGAGCCGTGCCGTCAATTGATCGTATGGGACCCTCTGGCTCGTGAGATACTCGGTGGCTATCGGTTTATCACAGGCGATAAAATTGAAATGACAGATGGAGTCCCGAGGATTGCTACGGCCCATCTTTTCAGATTCTCAGAACGATTCCTTAAGGAGATCCTTCCGGATACATTGGAACTTGGACGCTCATTTGTGTCAGTAGGGTATCAGAGCAGTAAAGCGGGCACGAAGGCTCTCTTTGCACTTGACAACCTTTGGGATGGTCTTGGAGCCTTGACTGTGGTGTATCCAAACATCAAGTATCTTTTCGGCAAAGTGACCATGTATCCTGCTTTCGGTCGTGAAAACCTGGATCTAATATTAGGGTTTCTTAACAAGCATTTCCCGGATACCGAGGAACTTGTTCGCCCGATACATCCTATTTCAACCAATGCCATGACCCCTGAGATTCAGAATCAGTTCTCAGGAGATAATTATAAGGAAGATTACCGTATCCTCAATCGTCTTATCCGAGAAAAAGGATTGAATATACCTCCGCTTGTCAATGCCTACATGAGTTTATCGCCTACTATGCGAATGTTTGGCACAGCGGTCAACGATGAATTTGGCAATGTGGAGGAAAGCGGAATATTCCTTACGATTTCTGAGATACTTCAAGAAAAGAAAGATCGGCATATAGAAACATATAAAGTTGAGATAAATAATTGATAACTAATGAATAAGGTACTTGTTACAGGGGCTGATGGCTTTATAGGCTCGCATCTTACTGAGGCTCTTCTGGCTGAAGGGTGTGAAGTGAGGGCACTCGCGCAGTACAATTCCTTCAACAACTGGGGATGGCTTGAGGGCTTACATCATCCTGGCCTGGAGGTGGCGACTGGAGATGTGAGAGACCCCAACTACTGCCGCCATATTGTGAAAGGTGTGGATACGGTGTTCCATTTAGCTGCCCTGATAGCTATACCTTATAGCTATATAGCTCCCGATTCATATATAGACACTAACGTAAAGGGCACGCTCAATATCTGTCAGGCTGTCAGAGACGAGGGAGTGGAGCGTCTGCTTGTCACTTCCACCTCGGAAGTATATGGAACTGCCAAATATGTGCCTATCGATGAGAAGCATCCCAAGCAGCCACAGTCTCCTTATTCCGCATCGAAGATAGGTGCGGATGCAATTGCCCTCAGTTTCCATAATGCATTCGAGACTCCGGTGACCGTCGTCCGGCCTTTCAATACGTATGGGCCACGTCAGTCAGCGCGTGCCATAATCCCAAGCATAATAACCCAGATTGCAAATGGAGAAAGAGAGATCAAGGTAGGCGACCTTACGCCTACACGCGATTTCAATTACGTGGAAGACACTGCCGCCGGCTTCATAGCCTTGGCGAAATGTCCTGAGTCTATCGGAAAAGAAATCAATATAGCGACAGGGCGGGAAGTAAGCATGGCCCATACACTGCAGACAATTGCCAGACTTATGGGTGCTGATGTAAAATGGGTGACGGATCCCCAGAGACTACGGCCCGGAGGAAGTGAAGTTTTCCGTCTTTTGGGTGACAACAGTCTGATCACATCAATGACCGACTGGCGCCCTCACTATACACTTGAAGAAGGATTGCAGAAAACCATTGGATGGTTTACTGATTCTTCAAATCTAAAAAAATACAAATCAGGAATCTATAACGTATGAAAAAGATCAATATCATGATGCTCGGCGGAGCGCGTAGGGTATCGATGGCTGAACTGTTCAAACGCAGTGGTGAACGTATTGGCCGCGAAGTCAACATCATCAGTTATGAACTGTTGGAGCAAGTGCCGATAGCTCTTGTTGGGAAAGTGATAGTAGGCTTGAGATGGAGCGATCCGAATGTAGTGTCGGATATCGTGAAGGTAGCACGCGAATATGAAGTGGATATAATCCTTCCTTTTGTCGATGGTGCCATAGAGGTAGCATCTAAAGTGCGTCAACACTTGCCTGGAGTGTTCATACCTGTCGGTGATTTTGAGACAAGTCGCACGATGTTTGACAAAATTGAGGCAGCCAAGGCGTTTGAGAAAGCCGGAATACCAATTCCAAAGACTTATACGGCGATAAATGCAAAGATGCCGGCAATTGCCAAGCCCAGGAAAGGTTCGGCCTCAAGAGGCATCAAAATCTTCCATACACTTGATGAACTCATGCAGCTTGAGAATCTTAGCGACTATCTTGTGCAGGAATTTATAGAGAACATGGATGAATATACTGTAGACTGCTATGTGTCGCAAAAAGGAGAGATTCTTACAGTTGTGCCTCGTGTCAGGTTGGAAGTCATGGGAGGAGAAGTTACCCGTACGATTACTTGCCGCAACACCACCCTAGACAAACTGAGCCGTCAGGTGATAGAGACGTTTAATCTACGTGGACCGGTTACTCTCCAGTTCCTCCATGACCTTGACCGTAACCGATATCTTCTTATGGAGGTCAATCCTCGTCTGGGAGGAGGAGTAGTCTGCTCCATCTACGCCGGCGCGCCAATCACAGATTATATAATTGATGAGTCTCGAGGAATCAGTCTTAACCCATGTGATGATTGGGCCTACAACACGCTGATGGCACGCTATCAGAAAGAAGCTATATTCTACGAATCTTGATGTTCAGCATTTCATCCGATACATGCTTGTCGGGGTTGCAGAGGATTTTTTGCGAAAAAAAGTTGCAAATGTAAGGTTAATTATGTAATTTTGATTTCCAAATACCCACAGATTTGTGCGGAAGCATTGATTGATGGGTGTAAGATATTGATAACCCGAAATTTAGTTAGTTTTTTTATATACATGATCATGAAAAAGACATTAGTTTATCTTTCAATGGGAGCAATGATCCTGACGATGGGATCCTGCTCCAAGAAGGTGAGTGACTTTGCTTCAGAGTATTTCACCACCAATCCTACCCCGCTGGAGACAGTAGGCGAAACAGTTCCAGCTACCATTTCCGGTACGGTACCTGCGAAATTCATGCCCAAAAACGCAGTTGTGACAGTGACTCCTGTACTCGTATGGGACGGTGGCGAGGCTTCCAGCTCACAGGTGACTTTCCAGGGTGAGAACGCTCGTGCCAACGGCCAGGTGATCTCTTACAAAGATGGTGGCTCCGTGACAATTCCATTCAATGTGCTTTACCAGCCTGAGATGGCAAACAGCGACCTTTACCTTGACTTCAAGGTGAACCAAGGTGGCAGCGACTACGTCCTTCCCCGTGTTAAGGTTGGTTATGGTGTAATCGCAACCTCAACTTTGACTGACGTTGCTGTCCTTGAGCCGGCTCCTGCTACCAGCAACTTCGAGCGCATTATCAAAGAGAAATACAGCGCAGAGATCAAGTTCCTCATCAACCAGGCCAATATCCGTGCCAACCAGGTGGATGCTCCTGGCTATGTGAACTTCAACAAAGATCTTATCGCATCAAATGATGCGCCCAACAGGGAAATTGCCGGTATCAACATTCACTCATACGCTTCTCCTGACGGAACAATGGCATTCAACAAAGCTCTTGCAGAAAAACGTGAGACTACTACCGTAGACTACATGCGCAACCAGCTTAAAAAAGACAAGATCACAGAATTTGGCGAGCTTACTTCTGAGTTCACTCCCGAAGACTGGGAAGGTTTCCAGCAGCTCGTGGAGAAGAGCAATATTCAGGATAAAAACCTCATTCTGAGTGTCCTCAAGATGTATAAGGATCCAGAACAACGCGAGGCTGAGCTCAAGAACATGTCAGCTGTCTTCAACGAACTTGCAGAACAGATCCTTCCCCAGCTCCGCTACTCCAAGATCGTGGCTACAGTCAATGTGATCGGCAAGAGCGACGAAGAAATGTTCATGCAGTTTGAATCAAGCCCAAGCGGTCTTAGCCTTGAGGAAATCCTCTATATCGGCACACTCGCAAAAGACGATGCCAAGAAGGAGGCTATCTATGCTGCAGCAACCCAGATCTATCCTAATGACTTCCGTACATGGAATGGTCTCGGCGCCACTCAGTTTAGCCTTGGCAAATATGATGCAGCTGCAAAAGCACTCGCTCAGGCAAAGAAGCTTGCTCCTAACGATAAGTCTGTAGATCTTAATCTTGGCCTTCTCGCCCTTGCAAACAATGAGGTCAGCAAGGCTAAGGATCTGATCGGTGGTGCAGCAGGTGTTCCTGAAGCAGCAGCAGCTCTTGGCGTTCTTTATCTCAACGAAGGTAAGGTGGCAAATGCAGTAAGCAGCCTTGGCAACGAAAAGAACAATAACACAGTTCTTGCACAGATCCTTTCAAAGGATTACAGCGCAGCTAAGAATACACTTGCAGGCATCCAGAACCCGAATGCCAACACTTACTATCTCGCAGCAATCGTGGGTGCCCGCACCAACAACGAGAATATGGTAATGACCAACCTTCGTGAGGCCATCAAACTTGACAAGACGTTGATCGCAAAGGCTCAGAAGGATCTTGAATTCGCTAACTATAACCTCAGCGGACTCTAATCAAGGGATAATATGACGTCGATTGCAATAGTTGACGTTTGAAAATATAATCCGACCTTAAGGGCGTGGGCCGTGACTGGCCCGCGCCCTACCAATAGACTAAACACTAATCGAAATGGTTTTTGAATACGACTATCTTGTGATAGGATCCGGCGTAGCCGGTATGAGTTTCGCCCTAAAAGTGGCATCTGCATCTCACCGGGTGGCAATAATATGCAAGACGACACTCGAAGAAGCGAATACTTATTTCGCCCAAGGTGGAGTTGCGAGTGTCACTAATCTTGAAGTGGACGATTTCGACAAGCATATCCACGACACTATGGTGGCCGGCGACTGGTTGTCTGACCGGGATGCCGTGGAAAAAGTGGTCAGGAACGCACCTAAGCAGATAAAAGAGTTGTTGAATTGGGGCGTGGACTTCGACAGGAAGGAAGATGGGAGTTTCGACCTTCACCGCGAGGGCGGACATTCGGAATTCCGTATCTTGCACCATGCTGACAATACCGGGGCTGAGATCCAACAGTCACTTGTGGAGCGTATAAAGGAAAACCCATACATTGACATTTTCGAACATCATTTCGCTGTGGAGATAATCACCCAGCATCATCTGGGAAAGATTGTGACGCGACGCACGCCAGACATAACGTGCTATGGCGCTTATGTGCTCGACGAAAAAACAGAGAAAGTGGATACTTTCCTTTCCAAAATTACAGTCATGGCCACAGGAGGCGTAGGGGCATGCTACACCACCACCACCAATCCTCTGATAGCGACTGGAGATGGGATTGCGATGGTCTATCGTGCTAAGGGCACTGTAAGCGATATGGAGTTCATACAGTTCCATCCCACGGCTCTCTATCATCCGGGCGACCGCCCGAGCTTCCTTATCACGGAAGCCATGAGGGGCTATGGAGCTGTGCTCAAGACTCTCGATGGAAAGGAATTCATGCATAAATATGATCCACGTCTATCCTTGGCTCCCCGCAATATTGTAGCCCGGGCCATTGACTCTGAGATGAAGCAGACCGGCACAGACCATGTATATCTCGATGTCAGCCATAAGGATCCTGAGGAGACCAGGAAGCATTTTCCTAATATATATGAAAAGTGTCTGTCTTTAGGTATCGACATTACGAAAGATATGATTCCCGTGGCGCCAGCCGCTCATTATCTATGCGGCGGAATAAAGGTGGATCTTGACGGTCAGTCGAGCATCGACCGCCTCTATGCAATTGGAGAGTGCTCGTGCACTGGACTTCATGGCGGTAATCGTCTTGCCTCCAACTCGCTGATTGAGGCTGTAGTCTATGCCGATGCCGCTGCAAAGCATTCCCTTGAAAGAGTCGATGGAATCGATTTCCGCTCAGATGTACCGGAATGGAACGATGAGGGCACGACCCACCCTGAGGAGATGGTGCTGATTACCCAGTCTGAGAAGGAAGTAAACCAGATCATGGGCTACTATGTCGGCATAGTCAGGAGCGACCTACGCCTTGACAGGGCCTGGAACCGCCTTGACATCCTCTATCAGGAGACTGAGCGTCTATTTAAGGAAAGCAAGCCTACAAGAGCTCTTTGTGAACTTAGAAATATCATCAACACCGGCTATCTTATCATGCGGCAGGCTCGTGAGAGGAAAGAAAGCCGTGGGTTGCATTTCACGGTAGACTACCCTCATCCGGAGACGACACCGAACATTGAGGGCTTCTGAGGTGTTGAAAAACAGTAATCAATAGAAATATTCCGTATGAAAAGGATCCTATTGCCCATTGTGGCACTGACGATAATATCTATCGGCGTCTGCGCCAAGAAAAGCCATGACATGTCGCTTCAGCGCAATCTCAAGACCTTCAATGCACTTGTGAAGACACTTGAGGAGAACTATGTGGACTCTATCCGCATTGACGAAGCCTTCAAGGCGGCGTCGAATGCAATGTTAAATACAGTGGACCCCTATACGGAATACTATACTGCCGACGACAGGGATGCCCTTATGAAGATGACTACCGGCGAATATGCCGGTATAGGTAGCTATATAACTGAATATGAAGGGAGAGTGCGCATATCCCAGCCTATGGCAGGGAGTCCGGCGGCCAAGGCAGGACTGATGCCGGGCGATTGGATCGTGAAGGTAGACACTACTGACACGAAAGGACTGAAATACGGAGAAGTGTCAAAACTCCTGAGAGGAAATCCCGGCACCGATGTCTACATAGAAGTGGTGCGTCCCTATGTGGCAGACTCTTTGAAAACCTTTACGGTGACGAGGGAAAAGGTAGGTGAAAAATCAGTGCCATATTTCGGTATGGTAAGTCCATCTACAGGCTATATCCGCCTTAATAGCTACATTGCAAATTCTGCGCAAGAGGTTTCACTGGCGTTGGACTCACTGAAAGACAACCCCGGATTCTCTAATCTTATCCTTGACTTGCGCGGCAACGGTGGCGGTCTCGTGGAGAGTGCAATTGATATCCTTGGCAATTTTTTGCCGAAGGGCACTCAAGTGCTCCGCACGAGTGGCAACGGCAAAGAGCGTATCTACAAGACGACGCATACCCCTACCATTCCGGATATGCCTCTTGTGGTATTGACCGACGGCGGCACAGCCTCCGCCTCTGAGATCACAGCCGGTGCTTTGCAGGATCTTGACCGAGCCGTGTTGGTAGGCAACCGTAGCTTCGGAAAGGGTCTTGTGCAGAATTTCTTCCCTCTTCCACACGACGCCAGCCTGAAAGTGACAGTAGCAAAATACTATATTCCATCAGGTCGTCTGATACAGGCACTCGACTATTCGCGCAGGAATCCCGACGGTAGCGTAGCGCGGACCCCCGACTCCCTGACCAACGTGTATTACACCTCTCGTGGTCGTGAAGTTCGCGACGGAGGTGGCCTTCAACCGGATTCTGTAGTGAAAAACAACAACTATTCCGACATTCTCTACAATCTTGTGACCAAAAATAAGATATTTGATTACGCCAACAAGTACAGAGCTGCTCATCCGCAGGGAATGCCACTTGAAAATTTTGGCATCACGGATGAGGATTATGCAGACTTCACGGAATTCGTCGTAGGAAGCGGAATGAAATACGATACCTCCTTTGACGCACTATTGAAAGAGATACGCAAGCAAGCTGACGAACAAGGATATATGACAGCCGACAATGATTCTACCATCTCTGCTCTCGAAAAATCTCTGGGTAGTGATCTTAAGCGTGACTTGGAGTTTAAAAAAGGTGAGATAAAAGACTATTTGGCTGAAGAGATCGCCACGCGCTATTATGGAGAAGGAGGTCGTGTCGCGGTCGAAATCAAGACAGACCCTGTGGTGGAAGCTGCAATAGGAATACTTGAATCCCCGGAATATGAAGCCATCTTGAAGGGACCCTCTTCGTCTGACATCGCAAAACGTAAAACACAAAACGCAAAACGTAAGAAATGATGACGCTTGGCGAGGCAGCCGCACTTTTCGCAACTCCAGCCCGGCTCAAGGCTCTTAAAAAACTGATTGATGATAAAAAGGCTGTGCGTGTGACGCTCTCCGGGCTGAAGGGGTCGGCTGCGGCAGTGCTTTTAGGCAAATCGGCCGACAAAAAGCGTCCGATGGTGATAGTGGCGGATGATGCAGATTCTGCCGGCTATCTCTACCACGATCTGTCGCGTGTGGCAGAGTGTGATGTTGCGTTCTTTCCTTCAGGATATAAACGCCATATCAAATATGGACGTGTAGATGCTCCTCAGCAGATATTGCGTGCCGAGGCCCTTGATGGTTGGAGAGCAGGCAAAATAGGATGGGTAGTGACTTACCCGGACGCGTTGGCGGAAAGGGTACCGATAAGGGAGGACTTGGAAAAAAATACCCTGAAGCTTTCCACCGCGAAGAAAGCAGATATCTCCAAAGTGGAAGATAGGCTTGAAGAATTGGGATTCCGTCATGTTGACTACGTCTACGAACCGGGCCAATTTGCCCGAAGAGGGTCAATTCTCGACGTTTTCTCTTATTCGAATGAACTTCCCTACCGTATAGACTTTTTTGACGATGAAATCGACTCTATACGCACTTTCAATGTGGAGACTCAGCTCTCTGAGCAGCGTTTGGGCAGTGTGTCGATAGTGGCGGCCTCTGCGGCAGAGGGAAGTGGGGAGAACGGTGTCTCGTTGTTAGAATTCATTGGTAATACCGCACCGATTTTTGTGGCAGATACATCAGCCCTTATAGCTACTGTGCGCGAGATTGCCTCACAGCAATATTCTGAATCTGCTGCCATTGCTGAAGAGGGTGATCCGGACGCAATGAAGAAGGTGGTGGATGCAGAGGATTTTGCAAGGAGACTTGAGGGTTTCCGGATCTTTGAGTTTGGTATGACTGCGTCTCCACATGGTGCTGACGCAGTAATGGAGTTCGACACATCGCCGCAGGCACTATATCATAAAAACTTTGACATCATATCTGAATCATTCTCAAAGATGCTTGCAGACGGTTATCGTCTGCTCTTACTCAGCGATTCTGCTTATCAAGGAGAGCGCCTTAAGGAGATATTTGCCGACAGAGGTGACCACATCGCGTTCACTCCTGTAGCGCAGACCATTCATGCCGGATTTGTAGACCATGACACTAAGACCTGCTTCTTCACGGATCATCAGATATTTGACCGCTTCCATAAATACAGCCTCAAATCCGACAAGGCCCGTAGCGGAAAGCTTGCACTTTCTCTCAAGGAGTTGAATCAGATTGAAATAGGCGACTACATAGTGCATATCGACCATGGAATCGGCAAGTTTGCAGGTCTTATCAAGACCGATACAAACGGTAGTCCGCAGGAAATGATCAAGCTTCTGTATCAGAACGACGATATGATTCTCGTGTCGATTCATTCGCTCCACAAACTTTCTAAGTATCGTGGCAAGGAGGGTGTGCCACCGAAGATCAATAAGCTTGGTTCCGGAGCATGGAATCGTATCAAGGACCGCACCAAGAGCAAGATGAAGGATATCGCGCGCGACCTCATCAAGCTCTATGCCGCACGCCGCGAGGAAAAGGGATTTGCATATTCTCCGGATTCCTATCTTCAGCATGAATTGGAGGCAAGTTTTATCTACGAAGATACTCCTGATCAGCTTAAGGCTACTCAGGCAATAAAGGCTGATATGGAGAGTCCGAGACCTATGGACAGGCTTGTTTGCGGTGATGTCGGTTTCGGAAAAACCGAGATTGCCATACGCGCTGCTTTCAAGGCTGCCACAGACTCAAAGCAGACGGCAGTACTCGTACCTACTACCGTGCTTGCTATGCAGCACTACCGTACGTTCTCGCAGCGTCTGAAGGATCTTCCTGTGCGTGTCGAATTCATTTCGCGTGCAAAAAAAACAAAGGAGGTGAAGCAGATTCTCGCAGATCTTGAAGCTGGAAAGGTGGATATTCTCATCGGCACCCATAAACTTATTGGTAAAGGCGTAAAATTCAAGGATCTGGGTCTGCTGATTGTGGATGAAGAGCAGAAGTTTGGTGTGGCTGTCAAAGAGAAACTGAAGCAAATGAAGGTTAATGTCGATACATTGACCATGAGTGCCACCCCTATTCCGCGTACCCTGCAGTTCTCGCTCATGGGTGCTAGGGACCTCAGCTCCCTCAACACTCCTCCTGCCAACCGCCATCCGGTGGTGACAACCGTTGCTACGCTCGACGATGACATGGTGAAGGAAGCTGTCAATTTCGAGCTTTCACGCAATGGACAGTTATTCGTCATCTCCAACCGTATAGAGAATCTCAATGTGCTTGAGAATATGTTGAATCGGTTGGTGCCTGATGCACGTGTGATAAAGGCGCATGGTCAGATGCCTCCTGAGCAATTGGAGAAGGCGATTCTGGACTTTGCTGCACACGACTATGATATCCTTCTCTCTACTACAATCGTGGAGAATGGTGTCGACATGCCTAATGTCAACACTATCATCGTCAACAATGCTCATCATTTCGGACTTTCGGAGCTGCATCAGTTGCGTGGACGTGTGGGAAGAAGTGATAAGAAGGCATTCTGCTATTTTATGGTGCCTCCGGGTGCTCCGTTGACTCCCGTGGCTCGCCGCAGGCTTCAGGCGATAGAGAGTTTCAGCGACCTGGGAAGCGGTATTCATATCGCTATGCAGGATCTTGACATACGTGGAGCCGGCAATCTCTTGGGTGCCGAGCAGTCCGGATTCATTGCCGATTTGGGTTATGAGACTTATCAGAAGATATTGAAGGAATCCGTTCTTGAGTTGAAGACGGAGGAATTTGCCGATACGTTTGCCGAGACTGCCAAGCCCGGTGAAGAGGAGTTTGTGGCGGATTGCGCCATAGAGAGCGACCTGGAGTTGAGGCTTCCCCCCTCCTACGTGCCGCAGGAGAGCGAGCGCATATCGCTCTATCAGCAGCTTGACAATATGGAGAATGAGGAGCAGATAGAGGAATTCCGTGCCCAGCTAAAGGACCGTTTCGGTGCTATCCCGGCCACTACGGATGAGCTGATCAAGGTAGTTCCCCTCAGAATGGCTGCAAAACGCCTTGGAATAGAGCGTCTGACGCTCAAAGGGGGCAAGATGTATATTTACTTTGTCGGGGAAGAAAACGCCGCCTATTACGGTTCTACGGCGTTCGGAAGGCTGTTGTCATGGCTTCAACTCGATCCGAAACGCACGAAGCTCCGCGACATCAACGGCAAGCGCTCCTTCCTAATCTCCGATGTCCCCACTGTCTCCGAAGCCCTCTCCATCCTCCGGACCATCCGTACCCTCCAACCCCTCTGACGAAGGTAGATTTGTTATAGTGCGCACCTTTCATGCCCTGCAGATCTGTTATAGTGCGCACCTTTCGGTGCACACTGAGTAATAGGAGGGGAGCGTTCCCCCACGAAAAGATCCAATCAGCAAAGATTGTGGAAAGTGCGCTCCTGCGCACGTCCAAGCGCGTGTAAGGTAACTTTTTCGAAGACCAAAGATACCCCACACAACTCGAAAAAAGACTTTACACAGAACAATCCAAATTCAAATCTGCGATGATTTTCTGAATTATCGCAACATCGACTGTAGAATAATCGGCTTTGTCGTATATGTCAATTAAGAATATTTTTCCTTCCTCTTCTGAGATTACTATTGTATAAGTTATAACTCTTGCTCCACCGGATTTCCCTCTTCCCTTAGAAGTAATAGCCATTCTTATTTTG
Organism: uncultured Sangeribacter sp.; assembly: GCA_964396365.1. GTDB lineage: Bacteria > Bacteroidota > Bacteroidia > Bacteroidales > Muribaculaceae > Lepagella. The sequence goes on from CAYNEZ010000006.1 coordinate 29,688, forward strand.
CGAATGCCTGGACTCAATTCGTCTCCTTGAAAAGGATCTTGTTTAAGCGACTCCGCAAAATTTACAAAGTCTTGTTTTAATGAGCGATGTCTTTTTGCAAGAGTCTTAAGACTTTTACGGAAACGTTCGATAGCTTCTATTTCAAAGTTCATTGAGCAAATCTTCTACAGTGTAACCTTTGGCTTTTCCATCCATAATATCTTTCACTTCCTGCAGGCCCTTACAGATACGTTCTGTCAAGCTATCCTCCTCCGTAATTGGAGTGATTTTGAAATTTCCATATCTTGAAGTGAGAAGCACAGACTGGCCTCTCTTGGCGGCATTCAGGAATTTACCTTGATTTGCACGAAACTCTCTTGCTGATACTACCTGCATATTACAAATAATTTATTGGGGTTTATAAATTGCAAAGATAACAATTGGCATCCATTTTGGCAACCATTTTAAGATTTTTTAATAAAAAATCTAAGCAGCTTCGGGACTAAAGTCGCTTGCGATTGCCTTCGCTACTGTGCCTTTTTCGAAGACATTACAATAGATTTACAACTTGATCCTAAAACACATAGAAACCAGAATCATCCCAGAATGCAATCATCCATCAACCTTAAACAAATATTTGAGAATCCGCATATTTTTTGTAAATTTGCATTCAGATTTCATAATTCGAAGTTTAATTGGTCATGAAACATCTGAATAGTCTTGTCTATATATTTGTACTTTTATTGATTGGCTGCTCTGGCCGTCCGGAGGATCCGCGTCTTCTTGATATAGCGAGGAAAGTGTCTGAATCCCCTCAGGAAATGCAAGCACGCCTCGACAGTATTGATGTCGCCTCTCTCAAGGAGAGCGACAAGTATTTCCATGCCCTCCTCCGCATAAAGGCCCTTGACAAAGCCTATGTGAAGCACACATCCGATAGTGTTATCCTAAGGGTTATAGACTATTATTCCAAGCATAAAGGAAGCGGCCACTATCCCGAAGCCCTGTATTACGGAGGACGAGTGTATAGCGACATGGGAGATGCTCCCACCGCCTTGCGCTATTTTCAGGATGCCCTTGATGCGTTGCCAGAGGGGAAGGATAACGATTTAAAAAGCTGTATTTATAGTCAGATGGGAAGTCTTTTGAATTCATTATGGCTTTATAAGGAAGCTACTGCGAGTATGGAGGAATCTATTAAGATTAAGATGGTTGATGGAGATTCTCTTAATCTTATGCGGGATATGCAAATGTTAGGTGCGATATACATGCATGCCAAGGATTATGATCTCGCCGATTCCTGTTTTCGTGCGGCACGCGAAATTGCAGTTGGTATCTCGCATCGGGATACTGTGGTGCAGGATATGTATATGGCCGGGGCAGAATTATACAGTGGAAACGTCAGTGGAGCCTTGAATGGAATAAGGGATGTACTGAGCAATCTTCCCGAGAAGAAACGTGATATGGTTTATTCATACGCATCACAGATCTATCTTGAAGCAGGATTCCCTGATACGACTTATCTTTTCGCAGTCAATCTGATTAAAAGCAGAAACAATGACTACAGAATGGTCGGTTACAATATGCTTCTCAGTCCAGAACTACGGAAATACTCTTCTTCGGATTCCTTGCTTTCATACTCGTTGACTTATAGCGGTGTTTTAGAAGAATATCTCGGCATGCACGATGCTCAGCAAGCAACCATGCAGACTTCCCTTTACAACTACCAGACGCATGAGCGTGAGCGTAATAAGGCAGAGGAATCCAAGCGTATCTATATGTCTGCCGCTTATGGAGCGATATTTTTTGTTCTAATATTATGCGTAATCATCTTGTATCTTAGAAATAGGAATATTAAGACATATTTGAAATATAGGAAGGCTCTTGATGACATCTCATTGCTAAAAAAGGCCATAGCAGAAGAAATAGATGCAGGTAAGGAGAAAAAAGCTCCAATACAGGCGATACATATAGAGACTAAGACTCAACCAGAAGAAATCAATTCTGATGATGATTTGGTGGTGCAAATCACCAAGGAAGATATGGAAAAGAATGTATTGCGTGAGCGGTTGAAGGAGGAGTTGCTCACATTGCAGAAAGCAGGTAAGGCAAAGAAAGAAGTACCGGAAAGCATACTGTCATCTTATGCATATAACGGATTGATCCGATACCTGAAGGCTGAAAAACGAATTCCCGACTCTGATGAACTTTGGAACGATCTTGAAGAGGAAGTACTGAATGTTTCGCCTAAATTTAAATCAGGATTGTATCTATTGACTGGAGACAGACTGAAAACGGATGCCTATCACATGGCGTTACTGATCAAGTGCGGAATGACTCCTACTGATCTTACAGTCTTAGTAGGAAGGTCAAAAGGGGCTGTTTCTTCTCGACGTGGGTACATCTGTGAAATGATCTTCGGACAGAAATTAGGTACGAAAGTAATGGATGATATAATAAGATTGCTATAGTAATAAGTGCGGATGTGCTGAAAAATCCCTTGAAAAGGCTTGATTAGTGCGGAAATGGAGTGCTGACTCCCATTTCCGCACTAATTTTATTGCTAAAATCAAGATTGTGCTGTAATTTCGCCCATCGAAAATTTAAAACAATCAAGCTTGCTGTATGTATGCTGATAAACATATGGAGATCCGTAAGACAATCATCAACATATGTGAGAATCAAAAGAACATCAAGACAGGTTCTTTATAATAACAATAGGGATTATTATATAGAATAGTAACAAAGACAATATGCATAATATCAATGCGTTATATTCGGCAGCCAGACGATTGCCAAGAATGGTCGTGATGGTATCTGTAATATGGCTTATTAGTCTATACGCCCACGGCATGTCAAAGTCCAGTCTGTCCGACAACTTACGTGATATTAAGGATGAACAGGTTACGGATACATTGCCGGATGTCGTTGTCTCTGCCGAACTCGAAACCAGAAGAGGCAACGAGGATATAATAGTCGTCACAAAAACCATGAGGAAAGGAACCCATAATGCCGGTGAACTTCTCGGTAAGGTAAACGGCATGCAATATAATCCGATGACCACTGATTTGACATATATGGGGTCTAAAAACATAGTGGTTCTTGTCGACAGTGTGGAAAAAGACCTTACATATATCAAACGTCTCCAGCCGGGAAGGTTTGACCGTATTAATATAGTCAATATGCCAACCGGGAAATATTCCGGATATGACGCCGTAATTTCATTACATACGATTCCTGAGTATGATGGCTACGAAGGCGCCGTGCTGGCCCAGTCATTGATAAGCCCAAATGGAAGAAACGGCGAAGGCAACGATCTGAAGCAGGTGCAGACCACCGGTCAATTTACCTATACCAATAGAAAGATAAACATCGATTTCATAGCAGACTGGAGTAGACATGTCGATGGATTGGATTTCTACAGCGGTTCAGAGTATCCGTTGAACGGTTTCATGGAGTCTGACATAACACCATTCTCCTATTCCTCTCCGAACAAGGAAAATACGGGGATGAACTCATTAGCCGACCTTTCACTGGACTATGCAATCAATTCCACACATTCAGTTTCGGTACGTGGCAATATAGAGCCGTCTTGGGTGCATGAAAGATCAATGAATGCTATTCTTCGGCAATATGCTGAAGGCAACCGAGAACTGACATTTACGGAAGAGAGAAACAACGATATAAAGGATCGTCTCGATTTCATGTATGGAGTCTGGTACAGAGGAAAAGTGGAAAGATGGTCGCTTGACGCTAACCTAACAGGCAATCACATATCTTTCAAACGTCTGTATAGATTGGAACGTTCTACCGATTTCAGTCTTACGGACGATCGATGTTACACCGCACGGTACCTATCCGGAGGAGTCAGCGCTAATTCCTATGCTAAGAATTATAAATGGTCTTATTCCGTTTCGGATTACTTTTCCCTGACGGATTATGATGAATCAGCTGATACAGACGGGCGTCGACTGTCGTCTGGAGACTATTTCAGAAACAGATTAGACGCAGCACTGAATTACTTTCCCAACAGGAATTTCTATATTGGAGTTAATGCCGGTGTATCTATCGACAGATCAAGTGAGTCCGGTATAGACAATACGCATGTTTCGCCAAGAGGCGGCATGCAGTGTATGTGGAATCATCCATCAAGGAAATTCTTCATGAGGTTCTATTATTCGGCGTATTCCTCCTCTCCGTCGTTGTCTCTGATGCAGGATTTCGCCCAATTCACTGATTCCCTTGTCATGACCACAGGTAGTCCTGACCTTAAACCGGCGTTGGTCAATGATTTCAATCTAACCCTATCAGCCCTCGGGATGTTCACTCTTAATGCACGCTATATCCTGACTTCGAAGAATGCGTATTCATTTACCAATCCGGATTTTGGAGTTATTCCTTCTGGAGTGGAAACTTATTTCGCATCCACAAGCTATGTTAACGGAAGAAACGACAGGTGGAATGTCACGTTGACATTCGCTAAGGATTTCCGTTCATACTGGTCGGTATCAGCTACCGCCAAGCTCAGGGGAGAAAAGGCCTCATATGGGGAATCAAGTTCGTATAAGGTGCTGCCTGAATACGATTGGTATGTCATGTACCAAACTCTTAAAAACAGCCTGCAGTTCTATTTGAGTGGATCCATGAGTTCTTACTCCACGATCACTCCACAGACCCGAATGTGGAATATCGAGGACGGAGTCTCCTTATCCGCATGTAAGTATCTGCTGAACCACCAGCTACAGATAGTTGGGATGTGGACTCTTCCTTTCCACTTTATCTCTGGCAATCGCCATGGAGGAATGGTTTCCCAGCCGTTGATTACGCGGCAATGGGGCAGTTCACTTAGTCGGCGAAATAATCTACTGAGACTTTCGGTCCTTTATACCTTTAAAGGAGGAAAGTCCGTCATAAAATACAACCGTCAAAGAGAGACGGTTGACATATAATATTAACTTAAATCGTTTCAATCAGATGAAGAATGAAATCAGAGTTGTACCTACCTTTGAGCTTCTTTCCGAAATGGAGGAGCTTCAGATTATGGGTGGGAGAGACATTGTAATTCATGTACACGCTGTAGATGGCCTACAATCTAAGTCTGTCAGAGTAACCATAGAAAATCTTCAAATGATTCCGTTGCCGAGTATCCTTCATTGGGATCAGAATCACTTTGTGGTGCTCTATGGTGTGAATAAGAGTGGTACGAGATTTAAGATAGCAGATCCCGGTAAAGGAAAGTATACGATTACCAAAGAAGAGCTGACTACACATTGGATATCGTCAACAATGAACGGACAGCCTTGTGGAATAGCTATGTTTTTTGAAAAGACGGGTGACATTCAGGACAATACTGAATCTGTTGAAACATCAAAGTCCTTCAGAGTAATATTTAAATACCTGAAATCCTATAGGAATCACTTTGCGGTTATAATCTCAGGCTTGATTTTGGGGTGTGTTCTGCAATTCGGACTTCATATTTCTTGATGAAGCGACAAACGCTCTCGATGCTAAGAATGAGCGTGCCATTGTGGAAAACCTTAATGAGTTTTACAAGGGCAGGACTGTGGTTGTAGTTGCTCATCGTCTTTCCACTGTTAAGACAGCAGATCAGATTATTGTGCTTGACAGTGGAAAAGTTGTGGAAGTCGGGAATCATACTTCTCTAATTGAAAGGAAAGGAACCTACTATAATCTTGTGAAAAATCAACTTGAACTAGGAAATTAAAATGAAGACTTCAAATTATAGGGATGATAATATGGAACTTCGTTCTGAAAAAGTTAGAAATATGTTAGGTAAAATGCCGAATTCATTATTGCGCTTGGGCACAGTAATGACTATTGCTATATTTACGGTACTTTTATTAGTTACATGCTTCGTGCCTTATCCATATTCTAATGGGGAAAGCATACTCCAGCATATTTTCTCCAACACTGGTGTCGACAATACGAGTCACAGCAAGTAGCGAGTAAACAAGGTTAGCTCAATCTCTGGATTAGTCTTCTATCTTCAAGCTTTCGATGCAGCGAATCTTGGAGGAAAAAGCTGGGTTTATCAAAAATATTGCCGAATGAGCGTTGATATGTGGAAAATTCGCTGTAATATTCCTGGATATTTTTTTGCAAATCCGGAATGAAAGCGTTATCTTTGCATAAAACTGTGAATTATGGAAGAGGGAAGGTTAAATACGCGATAGGAGACCAGGATTTCCGATCGCTCCGCGAAAACGGTTTTCTGTATGTCGACAAGACTGAGTACATAGAAAAGCTTTTGGAAGGCAGTAAATACTACTCTTGGAAGCGGTATTCATATCGCTATGCAGGATCTTGACATACGTGGAGCCGGCAATCTCTTGGGTGCAGAGCAGTCGGGCTTCATTGCCGATTTGGGCTATGAGACGTATCAGAAGATACTGAAAGAATCGGTGCTTGAACTTAAGACAGAGGAATTTCCTAATCTCCGATGTCCCCACTGTCTCCGAAGCCCTCTCCATCCTGGAGACTATCCGAACCCTCTCACCACTCTAAAGAAAACTTTTATGACGGAACTTGAGATGATGAGGTGGATTCTGGGGATTCTTTTGGCGGCGGGGTCCCTGGGGCTGCTTGTGATGTATTTTTATCGGGAAAGTCCGTCTCAGACGGTAGTGGAGACTGAAATGGGGCGAAGTCAATTGCAAATAGGTTTGCTTTCGGCTGCGAATGACAGGACTGAATCCATATCATCAGCCATTCTTGAGTCTGATGCCTATGAAGCATTGCAGCAGCATATCCGTAAAGGGGCTATCATAAGTGAGGGTAATCCCTTGTGGGAGGAATTGGAGAAAATTGTCCTGCAGTGCTGTCAGAATTTTAAGAGTAATCTTTATATCCTTGCAGGAGGAGACTTGAAACCATCGGATTTTTATATAGCCTTGCTTATCAAGTGTGGGATAAGTCCGGCAAACATGGCATTATTGGTGGGAAGATCAAAATCAACCATAACTTTCCGAAGAAAAGAGATGGGAAAGAAGTTTTTTGACAAAGATTTGGATGCAAATACAGTCGATGAGTTAATACGCTTGATATGAATAAATTGTAAGGTTCGTTTGTCTTTCTAAACTAAAACTAAACTCTAAAATTTGCAGTTGCTGGGTTCTTTGGCTATCTTTGCCGGAAAAAATCATCACCTATGGCAGCATGGATAAAACGGATTATAGAATGGTCAAAACGGACAGACAGTCTCATTGACAAATACCAATATTCATTGGGTCTATTTGTGTTAGTATTGGCAGGATTTTGCCTTCAGCTTCCTCTGATATTGAATATAATCATTCAGGTGGTATTTTTGATATGTTCCATCCATTTGATTTATCAATATTGTCGGGGTGGACATTATTTTTTGGCAATGTTGCCGCTTGGGTTAATAGTGTGTGTAGGTCTGGTTGATGATGTTTATTTCCACATAATTTTCTCAAATTAATCAAAAGCATATGAAAATTCGTGAGATAGTAGCAGCCAGTCATATTCCTTACCGCAAGGTTGTGTTTGGGGTATTGACGGTATGTTCTATAGGCATCTATGTGCCATTCTGGTTGCCATTATCTTGGCACTTTTTATATTATATTTTTATCCCTATTGCTCTTTTGGGAGTGTTGTATATTGCGTTTTGGGTGTATAAGTCGGGCTACAAAAAGCAAGCCTTGTTGATGACCATCTTTTACATAGCACTCTTCACTATCACCATTATGATCTTTAAGTGGGCTTATGATGGACTTTCTGATTTGCAGTCAGTTATAAATTGATTATGAAAAAATGGTTAGAACAAATAAAATTTGGTGAAAAGGAGGCTGTTTGCATAGTAGATAGAGAACTCTATTCAATGGGGCTCTTTATATTGGTATTATCAGGATTCAGCTTTCAGCTGCCTCTTACGCTGAATGTATTCATTCAGTTTTGTTTTTTGATTTGCACTGCCCATGTGACTTATAGGTATATCAAAGACTCCCAATATCTTATGGCATTACTTAAAATTGGGATGATTGTGGTGGTTGCCGTTTTTCTTATTGATGATATCTATTTCCGTATCTTCTTATCTCAATAAACAATACATATGAAAATTCGTGAAATCCTTGGCACTGTCCATATTCCTTACCTAAAGGTTTTGTATGCAGTGGCAATTTGCGGGCTTATAGCCCTTTGCCTACCAAATTGGCTTTCTTCCTCTTTCTTTTTCCTAAAGTATATAGGGCTGTCAATTTTATTGGCAGTGATGCTATATTTATCCTTTTGGTTATACAAAGCAGGCCATAAAAAGCTTGCGTTGTTGTATGCAATAGCCTCTCTTGCTTTATTCGCCATATCGATAGTAGTTTTCAAGTGGGCTTTTATTATTCTACAATGATATTTGCAAAATCCATCAAAAAACTATATCTTTGTGGGAAAATAGCAGTTTATGATAGAGGCAAAAGTCAAATATCCAATAGGAGATCAGGATTTCAGGTCGATAATAGAGGGCGGATTCCTTTATGTTGACAAGACACAATATATAAAAAAAATTCTTGACGGGAATAAATACTATTTCCTTGCGCGTCCACGTCGCTTTGGAAAGAGCCTCTTCCTCTCTACACTTCGCTATTTTTTTGAAGGTCAGCGTGATTTATTTAAAGATCTATATATAGACTCAATTGACTGGGAATGGAAGCCATATCCCGTACTCCACCTTGACCTCAATACCGACAAATATGCTGAGCCAGGATTGCTGGATGGAGTGTTGGAACGCCATTTCAGAAAATGGGAGAAAGAATACGGTATAGATATCAATGATATTGCGCCTTCTCAAAGATTTGCCAGTATCATTGAAGCGGCTCATGAGAAGACCGGGCATCAGGTGGTTATACTTGTGGATGAGTACGACAAACCCCTTGTTGGCAACCTAAACAAAGACGAGAACTTTGAGCACTACCGCTCCAAACTTGCTTCTATCTACTCCAATTTCAAGAGTTCTGCGGAGCATATTAAGCTCGTTTTCCTTACTGGAGTGAGCCGATTCAGTAAGCTTAGTATCTTTTCTGACCTAAACAACATAAGGGATATTACATTTGACGATAATTTTGCCGATATCTGCGGCATCACAGAAAAGGAACTGCTTGACAGTTTCCATATTGGAATAAGTCAACTTGCAGTTAAAAGAGGATGCTCTTATGAAGGCGCATGGCGCCTTCTTAAGAAGAACTATGACGGATACCGTTTCTCACCCGATGGGAGTGACATCTATAATCCATGGTCGGTATTATGTGCTATGAATGAGCTGCGCATAGGAGCCTTTTGGACAGGCACTGGTGCCCCCACAGTAATATCAGAAGCGCTTCGAGATGCTGATGTGGATGTGGAGAGGATACTCAATGCCAGATGGCGTGTGGATGAACTCGCAGGTCTTGACCTGCTCAACGCGGATCCTACAGCACTCCTTTATCAGACTGGATACTTGACAATCGCCAATTATGACGTCCGTACGGATTCCGTGAGACTAAAAGTGCCAAACGAGGAAGTGATGAAAGGTCTCTTCAACGACCTCCTGAAGTACTATGTAAAGGTGAAGCGAGGCTTCACGGAAAGAGTAGTATCAGACCTCATATACGCCATCTTTGATGGGGAGCCTGAGGAAATGATGAGGAATCTCGATGCATACTTCGCCGGAATCCCATACGACCTGAAGATGGACAATGAGAATAACTTCCACAACGCATTCTACATCCTTACTACGCTTCTCGGCATAGATACGAAAGCGGAGGTTCATACTTCCAACGGGCGTATCGACCTACTCATTGAAACTCCTAACTACGTCTATGTCATAGAGCTCAAATATGACTCGACTGCCGAGGAGGCACTACGTCAAATAGAGGATAAAGGCTACTCCAAAAGGTTCGCTACTGATAGCCGTCGCATATTCAAGATAGGCGTCAGCTTCTCATCCACTTCACGCCGCATCGAAGGCTGGATAATCGAATAATTCAGTTTGGGTCTTAGAAGGGCGCTCTATAAGCACTCGCGTCGGTAGACTTACCTCGAGTCTACCTTCG
>CAYNEZ010000007.1:0-35469 GCA_964396365.1 uncultured Sangeribacter sp.
GTCCTTGACGAACTCTTTGTCGATTTTGATTGTGGAAATCGGCAGTTTTTTAATGCCAAGGCATCCATCGCGCGTTCGAGTTTATTGTCTATGTTCCAGGCATCGGCAGCATCAAGTTTATCCTGAAGCTGCGCCTGGCGTTCCATAAGTTTATCCATCTTTTCAGGATCTTCAAGAACATCCGGATCACAGAATGCATTGTTGACCTCTTCATATTCTGCAAGTAGGTCCATAATGGGTTTTACTCCCTCTTCCACAACCTGACGCACTGTCTTGTCGGGATCAAGTTTAGGATCCTGCTCCAAATAACCAACAGAATAACCGGGAGAGAATACCACTTCTCCCTGAAAATTCTTATCTATACCTGCAATTATCTTCATAAGGGTAGACTTACCACTACCATTTAGACCTATGATGCCGATCTTGGCACCATAGAAGAATGAAAGATATATGTTTTTGAGTATCTGTCGCTGAGGGGGAATCACTTTTGAGACTCCCACCATTGAGAATATTATTTTTTTATCGTCAGCCATTTCCTATTTGAGAATTTTGAATTTTAAATCATTATTTCGCTGCTGTTTTTGTGCGATAGTCGCAACGGACCTTTCCTTTCACAATGTTGTTGAGCTTTGACTTTATCAGTTGCTTGCGAATGGGTGCAATATGATCCGTATAGACTTCACCTTCCAGATGATCGCATTCGTGTTGAATGATGCGACTTAAGAATCCTGTGAATTCTTTCTCGTGTTCCACGAAATTTTCGTCTAGCCAATTAAGACGCACATGTTCTACGCGTTTGACATTTTCAGAAAGTCCAGGAATGGATAGACAACCTTCCGAACGGCTCACAGGATCCATGTCTTCTATCACGTCAAGTTCCGGATTAATCAAAACCATTTTAGAGTCTTTACATTCAGGAAAATCCTCAGCCAGAACACTTCCATCGAGGACTATAAGGCGAATGGATCGTCCTATTTGTGGTGCGGCAAGTCCAACACCTTCAGAATTATACATTGTTTCCCACATATCTGCAATCAATTTTTGAAGATCTGGATAATCGGGAGTAATATCTTCAGTTTCGGCCCTCAACACAGGATGGCCATAAAGGTAGATTGGGAGTAGCATATTGTTATTCGTTATTCGTTTTTTCAAATTGAGAGAGAGATCATGAGTTTCGGTAAAGTTTTGGGGAGAGACCAACATTTTTTTTGAAATACTTTCCGAAGAAAGATTGGGTAGGGAAATTGAGATTGTCGCTTATCTGCTGAATCGTAAGATTAGTTGATTTAAGCAAGATCTTGGCCTCAAGAATCAGAAAACGTTCTATCCATGAAGCAGCTGAATAACCAGTCTGTGCTTTCACTGTTCTGGAAAGATGCTTAGGTGTGACTCCAAGCTCATCAGCATAATATTCCAAAAAACGCTGAGTCTTGAATTTATCTTTCACCAACTTGATAAATCGGTCACTGAGGCGAGCACCACTGTCGGCTGATGGATTAAGAAGATCATAGCAACGATAAGCATATCGATAATAGAATGCTATTATTGAATGCTGAAGAGCTTTGAGTATCTGCGGATTGTCTGTATCGGAGGAAACAAGACGAAGCGACTCGTAAAGGCTTTCAAATTTAGGGAGAATGTCGAGCGGTATTTTTGCGACCGGACGGCGGGCCATAGCACTCAGATTTTGCATATCATTGATGTGAAGGAAAATATCTTCCACAAAAAACTTCGACATAACAATAAAAGAAGCTGTAAAATCAGGACTTATCATCAAAAGCTGAAGAGTCTCTCCATTTCTGATATTGACAATGGCTGGTCCATCAAAATCATAGACAATGAGATTGTTGCTGAACTTAAAGTGTCCCTTTCTGACGAAAATTGAGATGCTTGCCGTCAGTTTAACGGGTTCAGTATACTCAGGTAATAAAGCCGCTGTAATATTTTCGAAAATCCAGAAATCCTTTCTAAGAATCTCATCGACATTCATAGGAAGGTTAACATATCCGTAGTCAAGTTTATTGTTTTCTTCATTCATAAGCGTCTTTATTTTTTCATTTTGTCTGCAAAAACCAGCCCCAATAAGACGAGGACACAACCAACATAACCGAAAGGATATATCGTTTCTCCAAGAAGTAGACAACCGACAATCATCGTCACAGGAGGCTGAAAGTATAGATAATTATTTGTGGCAAGCGGACCGATAATCTTCATTGATTCATTCCATAGAAGATACGCCACAGAAGAGCACATCACCGCGAGGAAAATGAGATTAAGGAAATAAATTGGTTGTGAAAAATCAAAAAGTACATTCAGATGAAGAGGCTCTTTCTGAATCAGCAGAAGAGGAAGAGAGGTGATGAGACCATAGAAGAATAGTTTTCTTGTGAGAAACAAGGTGTTGTAGATCGGAATCAGTCTCTTGATCGCTATTGAATATACAGCCCAAGAAAGGGCACAAGAAATGGCAAGGATATCTCCAATTGGATGAATCTCCATACCAAGTCCTTTGCTGATTGACTCACTCATGATGACTAAAGACACACCAGCAAATGCCACTATCGAGCCGATTATCTCCCCATAACGCATCTTGGTCTTGTAGATGACTGAGAGAAGTATTGCTGTGAATATCGGAGAAATGGATGATAAGAGGGATACATTGCCAGTCGATGTATAGATCAAAGCATAGTTTTCCATAAGGAAATATAGAGTGCCTGAACATATTCCACACAATGCCATCTGGAATTCATCAGACCATGATTTCGATTTGAAATCCCCGAAAGTGAGAGCAAGCATCATCAGATAAGCAAGAGTGAAACGGTAGACATAGACTTCAACCGGAGTCATATCAGCTCCCTCCATCAATACTTTTGATGCAATGAAACTGCAACCCCAACATATGACAGTGATCAGGGCGCCAATGTGTCCTGTAATTTTACTATTTTTCCAACTGTTCTTCTTTTCAAGAATCATATCAGATGTAGGTTTATATGCAGGCTCTTTTGTGTCAAACCAAGAGCCCGCATTATTCACGCTACAAATTTAATGAAAAAATGGGGATATTGAAAATTATTTTGAAGTTTTCGAATTGCATCATGTCTTAACATTCAGACATGCCGGACTGGTCCGATTAATCTTTGACAAGAGGTAAAAGATCAGAATAGCCTCCTTTTTCCATGTCTTCTATGGGAATAAATCTCAAGGAAGCTGAATTTATGCAATAGCGAAGGCCACCCTTATCTGCAGGTCCGTCAGGGAAAACATGTCCTAAATGTGATCCTGACTTTGCTGATCTAACTTCGGTGCGGATGCGCCCGTAGCTCGTATCGAGATGTTCTGATATTAGAGAGTCGTTGATAGGACGCGAGAAAGCCGGCCATCCACAACCGGAATCATATTTCTCACTTGAGACGAACAGAGGCGTGCCGTCAGTGATATCAATATATATACCGGGACGGAATTCATGATCGTATTCGTTGGTGAAGGGGCGTTCGGTGGCACCATTCTGGGTCACTTCCCATTGAAGAGGAGTCAAGCGGCGTCGAAGCTCTTCACGAGATTCGTCGCTTGGATGGGAATTATCTTTATCCATGCGCAGATTTTTTGCTTCTTTAAAAAGAGCAGGATCCACATGGCAATATCCATTAGGATTCTTGTAAAGGTATTGTTGATGATACTCTTCGGCAGGATAGAAATTTTCGAGAGGACCAAACTCGATTGCCAAAGGCTGCGTGTGGCGACGAGCCAATGTGGCAAGCTCAGCTTCTATGACAGGTGCATCTGCCGGATCTGCATAATAGACGCCCGTACGGTATTGCGTGCCGACATCACCACCCTGCTTGTTTAGGGATAGAGGATCTATACTTTTGAAATAAAGTCGCAAAAGAAAAGAAAGACTCACTTCATCGGGATGGTAGACAACTTTCACGGTTTCTGCAGCGTGAGTATTACCGGTACATACTTCCTTGTATGTGGGATTTGCAACTATAGAGTTAGCGTATCCCGCCTCTGCCTCAGACACTCCAGGGACGAGGGAAAATAGGTGGGCAGTGCCCCAAAAGCAACCGCCTGCTAAATAAATAATCTTGTTCATGTAAGTATAACGATATTTGAGGGTATCAAGTTTTCGAAAAAACAAAGCCTTGGAAATATCATATAAAATAATTATTTTTGCGAAAATATTTAAAATTATGGGATTTTATACGAGTGAAATAATGAAGGGTGCTCCCGAGTCATTTAAGACAGAGACCCAAAAGATGATATATGAGAAGCTTGAAAATGCAGGAATCGATTACACCAGGATTGAGAGCGATCCGGGAATTTCAATGGACGATTGCCTGAATATCGACAAGGCGTTTGGAATTAATACAGTAAAGACAATTCTTCTGACCAACAGACAGAAGAATAAGTTTTGGCTATACGTCACTCATGCACGGAAACCTTTCATAACCAAAGAATTCGGAGCCTCTCTCCAAATACCTCGTGTCTCCTTTGCCGACGAAGACTTGATGATGAATATTCTTGGCACAGTCCATGGCGCTGCTACTCCATTCGGGTTGCTGAGAGAGGAAGCCAAAGACGTTACCTTTGTAATGGATCGTGATGTAGCATCAAGAGAAAGTATTGTTATTACTGATGGAGACCCTTGCGGATTCATTGCAATTAAAAATCATGACCTTTTCAAATTGATTGGGAAAGAACCTATATTGATAGAGAATCCTGCGGAGTGTCAATGACAGTATGTGTCCTTACATATGCTATGTTCCTACTAAAATCTCAATATAGTTTCAATTTGTTCACTCATGACAAATAAGAATCAAAATTAACATAAAAATCACATAAAGTCTTGACGGAATAAAGTATTTTTAGTAATTTTGCAGACGAAAAGCAAAAACGCAGGTAAAAAAGATCTAAATGAAGGTAAAAAAATTTGGTGGGACTTCTGTTGGAAGTGCCGAAAGAATCCGAAATGTAGGGAAACTGATTTCGGGATGCAAGAAAGATATAGTTGTGCTCTCAGCTATGAGCGGCACCACCAACTCTCTGCTTGAAATTTCATCAGCAATTAAAGACGATGATAAAAAACTTGCTGGCGAACTCATTAGCCAGCTCCGGAAAAAGTATGCAGACACCATTGATGCTCTTTTCGCTTCAGAGGAATATAACAGCAAAGCCTCAGAAGTTATCGATGAAATCTTCAGGGAACTTAAAGAATTGTCAGAAAAATCTTTCAGTCTGAAGTTGGAAAAAGAAATTGTAGCCAAAGGGGAAATGATGTCAACTCAACTTATGAATCTCCATCTGCATGAAGAAGGATTCAACTCCGTCCTGCTTCCAGCCCTCGACTTCATGAAGATAGATCATCACGGAGAGCCAATTGAAGATTTCATCAAAAAAGAAGCTTCTAAAGCTATCGCAGCATATCCTGATGCCGACCTTTACATAACTCAAGGATTCATTTGCCGTAACCAAGATGGAGAAATCGACAACCTCCAACGTGGTGGAAGCGACTATACTGCTTCTTTGCTCGGGGCTCTTTTAGGTGCTGATGAGATTGAAATATGGACAGATATTGACGGTATGCACAACAACGACCCACGTTTCGTAGAAGATACCCGTCCCGTGCATAACCTCCACTTTGAGGAAGCTGCAGAACTAGCCTACTTCGGAGCAAAAATACTCCATCCCACATGCATTTTGCCCGCGCGAGAACATAATGTTCCAGTGCGTCTGCTCAATACCATGGACCCGGCAGCGGAAGGCACTCTAATAGAAAACGAATTGGAGCACAACTCGATAAAAGCAGTAGCCGCTAAAGATAACATCACTGCAATAAAGATCAAATCTGGGCGTATGCTTCTTGCTTACGGTTTCTTAAAGAAAGTATTTGAGATATTCGAGAAATATGAGACTTCAATCGATATGATCACAACTTCGGAAGTGGGAGTATCATTGACAATAGACAATGAAAAGAACCTTCCAAAAATCGAAGAGGAACTGAGCAAACTTGGTGCCGTGACAATCGACCGCGATATGGTGATCATATGCGTAGTAGGCGATCTTGAATGGACCAACAAAGGATTTGAAGCTGCAGCTCTTGAGGCTCTTAGAAATGTGCCTGTTCGCATGATTTCATATGGTGGAAGCAACTACAACATTTCATTCCTCATAAAGAAAGAAGACAAGACAAAAGCTTTGAGACTGCTGTCATATCATTTGTTTTAGTCTTAACTCTTTAGCCCTTGGTCTTATGAGGGGGTAAGAACACTTTTGAAGGAAGCATTTAATAAATTCAATAGAAATATCAATGGATATAAAGATATTTGAGGGAGTGAAGACTCCTTTCTATTATTACGACAAGGCTCTGCTTGAGCAGACACTTGACGCAATAGAGGCATGCACCGCGGGAAATCCTATGAAAGTGCACTATGCAATCAAGGCCAATTCAGAACCTGAAATCTTGCGTATCATATCTTCTCGCGGGTTTGGGGCTGACTGCGTGAGCGGAAACGAAATTAAGATGGCGGTGGAATGTGGATTCCGTCCTGAAAATATCTATTATGCCGGTGTAGGTAAGACAGACGAGGAAATACTCATTGGAATCGATGCCGGAATCGGATGCTTCAATATTGAATCTATTGAGGAAATAGACATCTTATCCCAACTCGCCTACCATAAAGGGAAACGGGTAACAGTTGCATTGCGTGTCAATCCTAATATAGATGCACACACACATGAGTATATAACCACCGGACTGAAAGAAAACAAATTTGGCATTGACATGAGAATCCTCGACGAAGCAATCCGGAAAGTTAAGGATTCATCCAGCCTTGATCTGGGAGGACTCCATTTCCACATCGGTTCGCAGATCACTATCAACGAACCTTTCAAAATACTCTGTGAAAGGATCAACGACCTTCAAGCCAAATTCCGATTAGAGGGTATAGAGTTCCGCTTCTTCAATGTGGGCGGAGGTCTTGGCATCGACTACGATAATCCTGATGTGAATCCTATTCCTGACTTCGCATCATATTTCGACACCATACTTTCAAATCTTCATCTCGAAGAGGGACAAGAAGTGCACTGCGAACTTGGTAGAGCCATAGTGGCACAATGTGGGTCGCTCATCAGCAAGGTTGTCCTTGTAAAGAAAGGTCTTGAAAGAAGTTTTGTCATCATCGATGCTGGCATGTCAGACCTTATTCGTCCTGCCCTATACGGTGCTCACCACAAGATAGAAAATATCAGTGCCGATGGGGGGCCGACAGATAAAGTCTATGATGTAGTTGGTCCGGTATGCGAGTCAAGTGATGTATTCGGGAAAGATGAATTGCTTCCTGAGACTAAACGTGGCGATCTTATTGCCCTGAGAAGCGCCGGAGCATATGGCTCAGCTATGGCAAGTCAATATAATATGCGTGATCTTCCTGGACACATTATCAAATGATTTTTTCCCGACTCATCCTTTTGAGTTCGGGATTTTTTTACTAAGGGGATAGAGTGCTTAGCATAGGAAATTTAAAGACAGATTTGGATAATTGAACAAAAAGCATTAATTTTGGAAAAAATTTCATATTCCATCAACGAACGATGAAAAAAGTATTGCTACTCGGCTCGGGAGCCCTCAAGATAGGACAGGCGGGCGAATTTGACTACTCAGGATCGCAGGCACTCAAGGCCTTGCGGGAAGAAGGAATTGAATCAGTGCTGATTAATCCGAATATCGCCACTATCCAAACATCGGAAGGCGTTGCGGATAAAGTCTATTTCCTTCCCATCACCCCTCAATTCGTAGAAGAAGTAATCAAGAAAGAGCGGCCAGACGGCATTTTGCTTGCCTTCGGCGGACAGACAGCCCTCAACTGCGGCACTCAGCTATATCTTGACGGAACGCTTGAGAAATACGGAGTGAAAGTGCTTGGCACTTCAGTCGAGGCAATCATGATCACAGAAGACCGAGACCTCTTCGTAAAAAAGCTTGACGAGATAGATATCAAGACTCCGGTTTCCCAGGCAGTAGAGAGTCTGGAAGATGCCATCAAGGTGGCTCATCGCATCGGATATCCAGTGATGGTTCGTTCTGGCTATGCATTGGGTGGGCTTGGGTCAGGTATCTGCAACAACGATGAGGAATTTATCAAACACTGCGAGAGTGCCCTCGCCTATTCTCGTCAGATCCTTGTAGAGGAATCTCTTAAAGGATGGAAAGAAATAGAATTTGAAGTTATCCGCGATAAAAACGACCTTTGCTTCACCGTGGTCCCGATGGAAAACTTCGACCCTCTTGGCATTCATACAGGAGAGAGTATCGTAGTGGCACCAATAGTATCGCTCAAGCCGGAACAGATCAAGATGCTTGAGGAAATAGCCACAAAGGTAGTTCGTCACATCGGAATTGTTGGCGAATGTAATATTCAATATGCATTCAATGCAGAGACTAACGACTATCGTATCATTGAAATCAATGCTCGCCTCAGTCGCTCTTCTGCCCTCGCATCAAAAGCTTCCGGATATCCCCTTGCTTTTGTTGCAGCAAAACTGGCACTGGGCTATACACTTGATCAGATAGGCGAACCCGGCACACCCAATTCCGCTGCAAAAGCTCCTGAAGTAGACTATATGATCGTAAAGATACCGCGTTGGGACCTTTCTAAATTTGTAGGTGTTGACCGTGAAATTGGCAGCTCGATGAAATCTGTTGGAGAAATCATGTCAATAGGAAAGTCGTTTGAGGAAATTATGCAAAAAGGTCTCCGTATGATAGGCCAGGGCATGCATGGTTTTGTCGGGAACAACGATTTCCATGTTGATGACCTTGAGCATGCCCTTACACACCCTACAGATTCCCGTATCTTTGCTATTGCACAGGCGCTCGAAGAGGGATATTCTCCAGAAAAGGTGGCAGATCTTACTAAGATTGACATATGGTTTATCGAACGTCTCGCTAATATCGTTCGTTTCGCTAATAACCTCAAAGAAAAAGATTGCAGTGTGTCAGAACTTGACCGCGAAACCCTTCTGGAAGCAAAGAAACTTGGATTCTCCGATTTCCAGATTGCCCGTCTGGTAGAAAATCCGTCTGGCAATATGGAGAATGAGATGCTTAAGGTAAGAAGCCGCAGAAAAGAACTGAATGTCACTCCATTTGTTCGCCGAATTAATACCGTAGCATCTGAATATCCGGAACTCACCAACTATCTCTACGTCACGTATGATGCCAAGGAGAATTCAATTCCGTATGAATTCAATGCCCGCAACAATATTATAGTCCTTGGATCAGGAGCATATAGAATCGGAAGTTCCGTTGAGTTTGACTGGTGCTCTGTCAATGCTGCCACCACTTGCCGCAAACTTGGTTATAAGGCAGTGATGATCAACTATAACCCCGAAACTGTGTCGACAGATTATGACATGTGCGACCGTCTCTATTTCGATGAACTTAGTTTCGAACGTGTTATGGACATTATCGATCTTGAAACTCCTTATGGAGTTATTGTCAGCGTGGGTGGTCAGATTCCAAATAATCTTGCGATGAAACTTTATCGCAGTCATGTGCCCGTTCTTGGCACCTCGCCAATTTCTATCGACCGTGCTGAAAACCGCCATAAGTTCTCTGCTATGCTCGATCAGCTAGGTATCGACCAGCCCCGCTGGAAGGAACTGACTACAGAAAATGAAATCCATAAGTTTGTGGAGGAAGTTGGATTCCCGGTACTCATCCGTCCAAGCTATGTGCTTTCAGGAGCTGCAATGAATGTCTGCTACGACTATGAGCAAATGCATGATTTCCTAAGCCAGGCTGCAAAGGTTTCAAAAGAATATCCTGTTGTTATATCCGAATTCCTTGAAAACACTAAGGAAATAGAGTTTGATGCAGTTGCACGCAACGGCAAGATTGTGGAATATGCCATCTCTGAGCACGTGGAGTATGCTGGTGTCCACTCCGGCGATGCCACCCTTGTGTTCCCTGCACAGCGTATCTACATGGCTACCGCTCGTCGCATCAAGCGTATAAGTGCACGTATTGCGGAAGCACTCAACATCTCAGGTCCTTTCAACATTCAGTATCTTGCAAAAGACAACTATGTGAAAGTGATCGAATGCAACTTGCGTGCGTCTCGTTCATTCCCATTCGTCAGCAAAGTACTTAAGAAAAACTTCATCGATACCGCTACGAGAATCATGCTTGGAGAAAAGCCCGCGGTTGTAGACACATCCACTTTTGATATCAACTACATCGGTGTGAAAGCATCGCAATTCTCATTTGCTCGTCTGCATAAAGCCGACCCTGTGCTTGGTGTCGACATGTCATCTACCGGAGAAGTAGGTTGTCTTGGCAAAGACTTCGATGAAGCCCTTCTCAATGCTCTCATTTCTGTAGGTCATCATGTTCCTGAGAAAGGGGTACTGGTAAGTTCAGGAGATCCTCGTGCAAAAGTAAATATGCTTGAGGCCTGCCGTCTGCTTCAGAGCAAAAATATTCCTATCTTTGCTACACCTGGCACTTTTGCATATCTTACTACAAATGGCGTAAAAGCCACAGAAGTATGCTGGCCTGATGAAGAAGGATTATCTGTGCTCGACATTATAGCAGAACATAAGGTTGACCTTGTCATCAATATTCCCAAAAATCACACTAAGCGCGAACTGACCAATGGTTACAAAGTGCGTCGAGCTGCTATTGACCACAACATTCCGCTTATGACTAATGCACGATTGGCACTCGCATTTGTGAAGGCTTTCGCTGCTCGTCCGGTAGAGAGCATTGGTATCACTGCATGGCAAGAATATTAAAAAATTTTTAAATTTAGAATTACAACAAAAGATGTTCATAAAAGAATTAGGGCCTCCCAAAATCGGAGGTCCTAATTTTTTACTTAAATTTAATATTTGAATTTTTGCGTAAATAATTTTTTTTTAGTAATTTTGTAACGTAAGAAATGGCTATCCGACAGACATCGCCTATAATTCATATTATTATTCATGGGAATGTCTATTTTTTATCGGATAAATACACATTAAAAATTCCCCTAAAACCTATATTACGCACTAAATAATACCCACTATCAAGGTATTACCCCAAAAGAATAAATATGATTGCACTTGAAGAACTGAAGTCATGGGATGAAGCTCGTCTGCAAAAGACAGCGGAAGAAATTGGGATATCAAATCCTTCCGCCATCGACCGTCAGAGTCTCGAATATGCCATAATTGACCAAATGGCAGTTAATACAGCAAAAGAGATTGTGACTCAGCAGACTGAGCGCAAACGTAAAGGTCCGAAAGCAAAAGTCACACCTACAAACGAAGAACAGCAGCCTAAAAAACGTGGGCGCAAGCCAAAGGCTAAGACTGAAACAGATATAAAAGAAGACAAAAAAGAAGAAAAGCAAGAAGCCAAGAAGACTAAGGCTAAAATTGTAAGTGAGATTAAGTCCTCCCAAAAAACTGAAGAAGCTCCCGCTCCGAAAAAGAGAGGACGAAAGTCAAAAGCTGAATTAGCTGCCATTCAAGCACAAAAGGAAGCCGAAGCAAAAGCTGAAGCTAAGACAGAAAATGCAGGATCTTCAGAAGTATCCAAGCAAGAGGCACCTCAACCCAAGAAAAGAGGGAGAAAACCTGGATCAAAGAAAAATGCTAAGCAGGAAGTTAATAAGCAAGAGGAAAATCTTCCTGCAGTATTAGAGCAACCATCTGCGATTCTGCCACAAATTTCAGTGGAACAAAATGGCGCCACAATGCCTGATAATATTGAGCCACAACATACTGAAAATTCAGCAGAACAAACTAATCAAAAAGAAGAAAATCAGCAGAAGGCCCAACCAAAGAAAAGAGACTTCCAGAATCATAAGAATGATGGGTTTGATTCATTTTTTGGCAACTCCAAGGGTCGGACCTTCAAGCCCCGCAATAGTCAAGAACATCCGGAACCTACACTTTTCCCCCAAGAAGCCGAGAACGAAGTTTCCGAACCTCAGCAAGAGCCTACTCAACAGGACAATAGGAATAATCCTGTTGAACCCCAAGCTCCCATTATTATAGCCGAACCGGGAGCCAACTCTCAGTTTACAAAAGCCAATCTTATGCCGATGGGTTATAACAACAACCAAGGCAATAAGCATATGAGCAAGCGTCAGCGAGCTATGGAACGCAAAGCGCTCCAACAGCAACGTAGACAGATGATGCAAGCTGAGACCATGTTTGATTTTGATGGAATATTGAATGCCTATGGTGTGCTTGAAATAATGCCGGAGGGATTTGGTTTCCTCCGCTCGAGCGATTACAATTATCTTGCATCTCCGGATGATGTCTATGTTTCTCAAATACAGATAAAGGAATATGGTTTGAAATCTGGCGACGTGGTGGAATGTGCCATACGTCCACCGCGTGAAGGCGAAAAGTATTATCCTCTTTGCAAAGTCATCAGCATTAATGGTCTGTCGCCGGAAGTAGTGCGCGATCGAATCCCGTTTGAGCATCTTGTGCCTCTTTTCCCAGATGAGAAATTCAATCTTACAGGGGGTAGGACCACCAATATTTCTACTCGTGTAGTGGATATGTTTGCTCCTATTGGCAAAGGACAAAGAGCCTTGATTGTAGCTCCTCCTAAGACAGGAAAAACTATCCTTCTCAAGGATATTGCCAATGCAATAGCAGAAAATCATCCTGAGACTTATATCATCATGCTTCTTATTGATGAGCGTCCGGAAGAGGTCACAGACATGGCACGAAGTGTTAATGCAGAAGTGATCGCCTCTACATTTGATGAACCGGCTGAGCGCCATGTCAAGATAGCCGGAATCGTCCTTGAGAAAGCAAAGCGCTTGGTGGAGAGTGGTCACGATGTAGTGATAATGCTTGACTCTATCACTCGCCTTGCAAGAGCATATAATACAGTGAGCCCGGCAAGTGGCAAGATCCTGTCGGGAGGTGTAGATGCCAATGCATTGCAAAAGCCTAAACGATTCTTCGGAGCAGCCCGCAACATTGAACATGGAGGTTCACTTACAATCATCGCTACAGCCTTAACTGAAACATCAAGCAAGATGGACGAAGTGATATTTGAAGAATTCAAGGGAACAGGCAACATGGAGCTTCAACTTGACCGCAAATTGAGCAATAAGCGCATTTTCCCGGCCGTTGACATCATAGCCTCATCAACCCGCAGGGATGACTTGCTGCTTAGTGAGGAAGTTCTCAACCGGATGTGGGTTCTACGCAATTTCCTGAGCGATATGACATCAATCGAAGCAATGGAATTCATACGCAAGAGAATGGAGCTGACCCGCACCAACGAGGAGCTCCTCGTCACAATGGACAAATAATCATAAAATGGCAAATAAGATACAAAAGACCAACGCCGCAAGGCTACTTGACAAGATGGGCATAAGCTATGAGCTTGTGCCCTATGCCTTTGATCCCGACGATCTTGCCGCCGAACACGTAGCAGAGGAGCTTGGAGAACCTATTGGGCAAGTATTCAAGACACTCGTATTGCGAGGTGATAAGACTGGTCTGTTTGTGTGTGTAGTAGCAGGCAATAGGGAGGTAGATTTAAAACTTGCTGCTAAAGCTTCCGGCAACAAGAAAGCTGAAATGCTGCCGCTTAAGGAATTGCTTCCAAATACTGGCTACATTCGTGGAGGATGCACATCAATCGGAATGAAGAAGCATTTTCCTACCTATTTCAGTGAGGAAATGGCAAATTTCGACATAGTCTATGTAAGCGCAGGCCAACGTGGACTCCAACTTAAAATTTCCCCTCTTGACTTAGCAAAGGCAGCCCAAGCTACATTCGCAAAAATCACTGAGACCCCAGAAGAATCATGAATACATTCGGAAACAAACTGCGACTTACCACTTTTGGAGAAAGCCATGGAAAAGCTATGGGTGGGATTCTTGATGGTATGCCGGGAGGCATAAAAATTGATATGGACATTATCCTGAGGGAGACCGCACGCAGACGTCCTGGGCAAAGTCATCTTGTCACATCCCGAAATGAAAAGGATATACCGGAATTATTATCAGGACTCACTGATGATATGATTACTCTTGGCACTCCTATTGGATTTATTGTACGCAATACCGACCAACGAAGCGGGGACTATGGAGAGATGGCAGACTTATATCGCCCCAATCATGCGGACTTCACTTACGACATGCGATATGGACTTCATGAACATCGTGGAGGAGGAAGAGCCTCTGCAAGAGAGACTCTTAATTGGGTAATAGGAGGAGCAATTGCCCGTCAACTTCCATGTATGAAAAATATCTCAATCAATGCCAAAGTGATATCTATTGGTGGAGCTTCCGGATCAGCGGAAGAACTATCTTCGGTTGTAGAAGAAGCGATGAAGCGTGGTGATTCTGTAGGAGGAATAGTGGAATGCACTGTTGAAGGGGTGCCTGCAGGTATGGGCAATCCTGTATTTGGTAAACTCCATGCGAGTTTAGCTCAAGCTATGATGAGCATCAACGCTGCAAAAGGTTTTGAATATGGCGATGGTTTTGCGGCCGCCTCAATGTATGGTACAGAACACGCTGATATATTCACGTCGGAAGATGGAAATATCAAAACCCTGACAAATCATAGTGGAGGCATTCAAGGAGGAATATCCAATGGAATGCCAATTATATTCAGAATTGCATTCAAACCTACCCCTACTCTTTTGCGCGATATTGAAACAGTCGATAAAGAAGGAAATGCCGTGATTCTGAAAGGGAAAGGACGTCATGATCCATGCGTCGCCCTCCGTGCACTACCGGTAGTAGAGGCAATGACTGCCCTCGTCTTAGCCAATTACCTCATAGACAGATAGCTTAGTTCTCTCAACACTAAACGCAGTACGTAAAACGTCATGAACCCCTACTACAAGGACTTCAGTGAATACATGCAGGAGATTTTTCCCGGCTTAAAGGTGCAGAAACTTTCTATTGATGCTGGATTCACGTGTCCGAATCGCGATGGTAGTATTGGGCATGGAGGTTGCATATACTGTAATAATACTTCTTTCACTCCGGGATATTGCTCTCCATCTGATTCTGTTGAGCTTCAGATAGAAAAAGGGAAAGTTTTTTTCAGAAGGAAATATCCTGATATGAAATACTTAGCTTATTTCCAAAGCTATACAAACACATTCGGACGAAGCATTGACGTTCTTGCTGACATGTATCGTAGAGCGGCTGAGATGGAGGATGTAGTGGGAATCATAATTGGTACTCGCCCGGATTGTCTTCCTAATGATTTGCTTGAATTATTGTCTGAGCTTAACCAAGAAAAACCGGTAATAGTGGAAATTGGAGCCGAGACATCTTTCGATGACACGTTAAGACTTATCAACCGTAATCATACTTGGGCTCAAGTTGAAGATACTGTAAGCCGACTTCATAAAATGGGAATTAAGACAGGTCTTCATCTCATCGCGGGCCTGCCAAGAGAGGATGATGAAAAAGTACTTGCGACTGTTAAAAGAGCTTGTAATCTTCCTATTGATTCCATCAAGATGCATCAACTTCAAGTAGTGACAGGGACTCCACTATTGAAAAAATGGGAGGCAGGAGAAATTGAAGTGCTCCCCTATTCACTTGATGAATACCTTGAGCTATGTATAAAGATAGTGCATACCATACCGCGTCACATTTGCATCGAGAGATTCCTCGCATCTTCTCCCCCAGAAATGGTAATTGCCCCAAAATGGGGACTAAAGAACTATCAATTCACCAATCTTTTGATGAATAAACTTCGGTGAGTGGTTCCAGCAAGCAAGAGCAACACTAGTAAGTTGAGATCAAAAAAAGCATGGCGTGGGAGTGCCATGCTTTTTGATGTTATTCAATAAGATATTGATTAGCTGTGCATCAGTTGATTGACACGAGCTTGGACTGCAGCGTAGTCGGGGCCGAGTTTTTCAGCACGCCCAGGATTATTGCCGAAGTCACCGTGTATCACTTCGAGGGCTTCTTTCTCTATTCTGTCTTGATAGGCCTTTGTCATAGAAGCTGACTGAGTCTGAATAGAAACGGTTGACGGTGTTGGTGCTTTAATATTTGCTGCTGAAGCTTGAGCAGGTTCCTGAGCTATAATAGTAATACTTTTAAGAATTACAGGCTTATCATCAAAGTTAGAGAAATCAGCCGAGTAATTTCTGTTGGAAACTACTGAATTGCTTGAAGAAGACTGAGAGGATAAAAATGTCTTCTGCATTGCTGTCTTCACTGGATAAGGTTTGGCAGGAGAAGGTGTAGGACTGAGATTAAAAGCTGCACAAATCAGGATAGCGAGAGCAAATATGCCGACAATAGCACCGAGCCAAGCTACACCTTTGACAGCTTTGTCACCGAGTTCTTCGTCTGGCGATTCAGGACCATTGTCAAACATTTCCGCTTGCAGGGTAGTGTTGAAATCCTGATCGTAAAATTCTTTATCCGTAGGCAAAGGGTTGCCTGAAGGATTGTTGTCGTTTAGTGTTTTCATAGCATAGTAATTTAGAAGGTGAAACGTATGGAGGTTATGGCGAAGAAACTTCCCAAGTCCCCTTAGATGACATCTAAACGAGTTTAAAGAAAGAATTGTTTATACATAGGAAGTTAAGAAAGTTTAAATAGATTGCCTGATACAGACTATTTTTTGATTAAGCTGTAGAGTTTGCGAAACTTAAATTATTTTTGTAAATTTGCGTCATGAATCGAAAAGAACGCTTATCAAAGCAGATATATAGCCATTTAGATGCAGTCTTACGCCATATCAGCCTGTTTATATTGATACTTGTAACAGGTTGCCTCACAGCGTACTCTCAAGGAGACCGCGACTGGAATCCCAAAGCTATGCCGGGAGAAGGAGAACCTATGGAAACGGTGAAAGAGCCTTCGGTTTGGACTCTCACTTATCCTCTTGGATTCCATATTCCGGCAGAAGTTGACACGGCTCAATACAATTATCAGCGACGCAGCATTCCCACCATGGCAAGTGACGCGTGGGCTACCACCGGCAATCTTGGGGCTCCGGGAATGAATTTGCTTTGGTTTGATAGAGAAAAGCCAAGCGGTTTCTTGTTTTACGATGCTCTTGGATTCTGGATGCCGAGTTTTGCGAAGCAGAAATTCCATAATACATATATCCCAACTACAATACTTCAATATAATTACTGCGGAAACTCTGAAAATCATCAGGATAGACTTCAAGGAGACTTCGCGGGCAACGTCAACCGTCGCATCGGCATAGGAGGATTTGTTGATTATCTTCATTCCAAAGGATGCTACAACTATCAAGCGGCCAAAAACTTTAATTTCGGTCTTTCAGCGTATTATTTCGGCGACCGCTATGAACTTCAGACATTCTATCAGCAATATGCCCACCAGAATCTTGAAAATGGCGGCATCACTGACGACCGCTATATCACAGATCCCGCAGCAGTGCAAGGAGGTGTGACTTCTGTCCAGTACAAGAGTATACCGACTCGCCTCACTTCTGCAAAAAACCTTCTCAATGGGGCTGAATTCTATATGAACCATGCCTACAAAATTGGCTACTGGAGTGAAGAGCAAGTTAATGATACGCTTACAAGAGACATCTATATCCCGGTGATGAAGATCCTCTATAGTTTTGATTATCGACATTACCGACACACATTCAGCGAAAAGAGCAACTCTCAAGATTTTTGGGAGAATTCTTACTTCGACCAAACAAAAACTTACGACAATACAAAACTTAACAGTTTCAGCAACACTGTTGGAATATACTTGATTGAGGGATTCCGGAATTGGATGAAGTTTGGCCTTTCAGCCTATGCTACTTATCAGCTGAATCAATTTACACTCCCTAATGCCGAATACACAGAGGAGACAGAGTTTCCAATATCCGGAGTGCCAGATGCGAAACACAACCAAAATTTCGTCTACATAGGTGGCAGAATAGAAAAAGCTCAGGGATCCATTTTGCGCTATAATGCCGATGTAAAATTTGGTCTAAGTGGAGATGCAGCTGGCGACCTTGAACTAAATGGGCAAATCCTGACAAATATCCCGCTTTTTGGCGATACAGTCTCAATCGAAGCTCATGGCGGATTCCACAACACTACACCCGACTGGCTGACTAAGAATTATGTCTCCAATCACTTTATTTGGAGCAACGATTTCGGCAAGATTCGCTCAGTAAAATTTGGAGGGAGCCTTGAAATTCCATGGACAAGGACAAAGGCAATTATCGATGTTGAAAACCTTCAAAACCGGATATATTTTGGAAATGATTTCCTTCCTTATCAGCACAGTGGGAATGTGCAAATAATGTCAGTGGGTCTGCAACAGGACTTCAAGGTGGGTATTCTCAATTGGAACAACCGTATTGCATGGCAAGTATCATCCGACCAGAATATTGTGCCGCTTCCTCAACTCAGTGTTTACAGCAATCTTTTCATTAAGGC
Source organism: uncultured Sangeribacter sp. (assembly GCA_964396365.1). GTDB lineage: Bacteria > Bacteroidota > Bacteroidia > Bacteroidales > Muribaculaceae > Lepagella. Next base: position 18,420 of record CAYNEZ010000007.1, read on the forward strand.
AAGATTATTTAAGGTGCTCCACCTACAAGTGGGTGTAGACTGTGACTATTATACAAAGTATAAAGGCTATACCTACCAGCCTGCAACTATGACGTTTTGCAATCAGGATGAGACCTCACTCGGAGGTTATCCTTTCTGCAATGCATATATCAATCTCCGACTCTACCGATGCCGTTTCTATGTAATGATGAGTCATGTCAATCAAGGACTTTTTGGAAGCGCATACAATGAGTTCTCACTCCCCCACTACCCTATCAATCCCAGAAGGTTCCAAATAGGCATAGCGGTTGATTTTGCAAATTAGTTATCCTGTTGGTTGTCCCGAGGCACAAAATTAAATTTAATGAAATTATGAAGAGAGATACAAAACCACGCACTATGCAGATAGTAGTCTATGGATTACTACTTATAATCGTGATTGTCGCAATGTTTGGACTTCGCCATATTGCCAAAGGGAATAACAGCCATAATGGAAATGGAGAGAGAGAAGACACTATACATGCAGCGATAGTGTATGGTCCGGAAAGCTACAGGGTGCTTATGTCAGAAGATGGAAATGATAGCATCACAGGAATAAACTATCATTTGCTAAGCGGCTTAGAAAAAGCTCTCGGCATAAAGGTCATAATGCACCCGGTGATAGACCGTGAAGCGGCTATGGCAAAAGTCGCATCGGGGGAATACGACATTTTTGCGTCGCTGCCGGCAGATAATTATCTTAAACAGGATTTTCTCACTTCCAAAGATATCTATCTTGACAGAATGGTGTTGTTGCAGAAACGCAACGAAAATGGAACCCTCCCTATCAGGAGTGCACTTGACCTTGACGGGGATACGATTCATATTGAGAAAGGGAGTGCAGCCAAAAGACGCCTTGAAAACCTACAGAAAGAAATCGGTGGAACAATCACTATAGTTGAGGAACCTGAGTTAAGCGAAGAATATCTTGCCATAAAAGTAGCAAAGTCAGCATGGAAATTCTCTGTAGTTAATGAAAAGATCGCAAAAAAAATGAAAGAACAATATCCCGATCTTGATTATTCCACTCCGGTTAGCTTTACTCAGTTTCAAGTATGGATAATGCCTCAGGGAAGGGATTCGCTCCTCAAACTTGTCAATGAATACTTGAATCAACAATTGACGAGCAACGATTAACAATGATTGATTAACAATGATTATTGAATAAGATTGGGTATTTTGAAAAATTCTATATAATTCTATATTACGAATAAACCTAAAAATAAACTTTCAGACTTTTAAACCCATAATCTATGACTTTGTTATAAGGGTATGAAAAAGATACTTACCCTTGCGATGCCTTTGATGATTGCATTGGCATTTGTGCGTCCCGAAGCTAAGGCATGGGACATTGACCTTAAATATAAAGGACCAAAGACGGTCACAACCGATATTTCGTGGCATCCCGATATATTACCGGGCTATGAAGCACGTTATGTCAACCAAGGAGAGCAATTTGATGGACCATGTCGCTCCACAATCGTTAGACTTAAAAGTAAGAAACCATCGAAAAAGGGATTCCTGTATATCCATGGTTTTAATGATTATTTCTTCCAGTCTGAAATGGGAGAACGTTTCGTCGATTCAGGCTACCATTTCTATGCAGTTGATCTTCGTAGATATGGACGTAGCAAAGAGCCATGGCAGTATCCTTATAATATAAGAGATATGCGGAAATATTACGATGATATTGACTCTGCAGTGATGCAAATGAAACGGGATGGTATTACTGATATCACTCTTGGAGGGCACTCTACAGGAGGATTGACAGTCATTTCCTATGGAGTCGACAAGGGTAAGGACATTCAAGTAGACAGGATCGTCACTGACTCTCCATTCTTGGCCTGGAACTTCAATTCTTTTTATCGCCACATGCTAATTCCTAGTGTAAGAAATCTTTCTTCATTCATTAAGAATGCCAAGATTCCTCAAGGCAAATGTGACGGGTATGCCTACTCTCTTCTCAAAGAATATGACGGAGAATGGACATACAATACTGATTGGAAAATGATCTATTCCCCTCCAGTGACATTCTCATGGGTAGGACAGATACAGTCAACTCAAAACCGAGTCAAAAAGCATGGCGACCAACTTGCTGTCCCGGTGCTGATAATGCATTCAAGCCGCAAGGTAGATGGATGCAATTATGACCCAAGTTTCCAATATGGTGATGCTGTCCTTGACCCACACATGATTCAGGAGGTGGGTATGAGGATCAAGAAAATGAGTTCAAATCCTGTGACCGTCTGCAGGATTGACTCCGGACTCCACGACCTTATCCTGAGCAAGAAACCCCATAGGGATGCTGCATATGACTCCATCTTCAGCTTTATACAAAGATACTGATAGTTTGCATAAAAAAACTTTTTTTGCTAACTTTGTGAAATCTTTTAACAGCTCAACATCCACAAGCTGAAGTTGAGAAAATTATTCGCTGCTCATGAAAAGATTTCTAATGTTTTTAATGGCTTTGTTGCCAATGTTGATGTCTGCACAAAATACAGCCACTGACTCTGACAATGAAACCGGAGATAAAATCACCTATGCTCTTATACAGGGAATAGAGAAATATGTTGTAGGAAACGGCAACCAAATCAGTGTGCAGATAGACTTCGGAGAAGATGACAACTTATGGAGTACCGATGAACGTGACAAGCTGATTGGAAATAAAAACATTGAAATTAAATTCAACTCAATGCTTGATGCCTTGAATTTTATGGTAGAAAGAGGATGGAAATTAGAAAATGCATACGGTTTTACATCAGGGAATAAAAACATCTATCATTGGCTTATCAGCAAGAAAAAAAATGTTGTAGACAACCCTCCGCGTGAAATCAAAAATAAACAAGAAAAAAAGAAAAAGAAGCGTCTCCAAAAAGAAAGATATATCGATCCATTGTATGAGTAAAAGTATGAAAATTGAGAAAGCATGATAGAAGTGGATAAAAATAATGGAAAAGAGATGACGAATAAGAAAGAGTTTCAAAGGTGGCTGTCGGGAATACCTTATGAAGTTGCTTTCTGGAGAAGCTATTATGGAAATAAGAGGCGTAGGAAAGATTTGTTCCGGTGGTCACTCTACGATAAAACTTGCTCTCTTGATAATTTTGATATTGATGAATATATTGCCTCCATAGCCACGCCTGAACCAAAGATATTGGATGTAGGCTGTGCGTTAAGCTATATGTTTAGCAAAAACATAAATGGCACAAACATAAAAATAGATTATGTAGACCCCTTAGCTCCATTCTACAATCAAATCCTGAGAAAATATAAGATAGATAGGCCTGAGATCAAATTTGGGATGATAGAAAGCCTTACCGGTTCATATGCACTCAACTCTGTCGATTTCATTCACGTCAGAAATGCTCTCGACCATTGCTCCGATCCATTCAGCGGTATCATACAATGCTTGGCATCATTAAAGAAGGGACGTGTGCTATACCTGAATCATTTCAGGAATGAGGCAGAAAATGAAGGATATCGTGGATTCCATCAATTCAATATCACAGAAAAGGATGGAAATCTTATTCTATGGAACAAGGAGACGGAACTAAATGTCACAAAAACGTGTAAGGATTTTGCTGACGTAATCACCACTGTGACTCCAGAGGGAAGAATCGTATCAGTCATAACTAAAAAAGCCGACATTCCATCTGTTTTTTATGATCCGCAGGAAATTGCCATGAAGATGACTGCCAATATGATGGCTACAGTAGAATATTTCCATAATTTCAGATCATCTGCCCAATATCATACAAAACGAATGATATCGATTTTAGGACACCGTACAATGCGCATGATGCCTTATTCAATCCTAAAGAAAATAAAACGACTGGCAGGGAAATAATATATCTCACCTAATTTGAAGAAAAATTACTGTTTTCAGGGAAAGTCAAGTGCCCCGGTATCTCCGGTACAAGGCGCTTGCTTTTTTCTTTTCCCATTCGACCCAATTATTGCGAGGCATATGCCATCTCAGAAGGTTGTACCTACAAATTCATCTTGAATGCAACTTTTTTTTGCTTTCTATCGTTTTATTTACTAACTTTGTCTTTGACAAACAAACTGACGGAACTATGGAAGAAAACAAGGCACCAGAAAACAGACTTCCTCTCTCCCTACTGCGTCATTGCCGCGACCTTTATGAAGAAGTGGCAAAAGCCGCCTCATTCTCAGAAGATGCAGACAGCCTCATGCGCTCCCTTCTCAAGAAAACTTGCGCCAATGGGAAATCAGCCTATGATGAAAAGGGACTCCCAAGAATGGCTCTTGCTCTTGAGACAGCTGATGCTTTCGCTCATTTCATAGATGCCGACACCAACATTATCCTGGCAATTTTGCTCTGCGATTTCTATGGAGAAGTAATTTCTCTTCAGGAGATCGAACAATCATTTGGCCCGGACGTGGCAGAGATGATCAAAGGAATTGAGACAGTGGCTCAGTTCTCAGCAAAACGCAACCTTCAAAACCAAGATAATTTCCGAGGGCTGATGCTCTCGCTTGCCGATGATATCCGCGTCATAATAATAATGATAGTGCGCGATCTTGTGCTGATGCGCCGCATCAACCTTCATCCCGATACCGAATGGGTCAGCAACATGGCATTTGAAGCCAATGTGCTCTATGCACAGCTCGCTCACCGACTTGGTCTTTACAAGATCAAAGGAGAACTTGAAGATCTCTCGCTTAAATACACCAACCGAGAGATCTACAAGCAAATTGCCAACAAACTAAACGAGACAAAACGCTCACGCGATGCCTACGTAGAAAAATTCATAGCTCCGGTAAAGAAAAAACTTGAAGATGCCGGGCTCACTTTCTCTATAAAGGGACGCACTAAGTCAATATCATCCATATGGGCGAAGATGAGGAAACAAAAAGTTGACCTCGACCGTATCTACGACCTCTTTGCAATCCGTGTCATCATCGACACTCCCCCGGAAAAAGAGAAAAGCGACTGTTGGCTCGCCTACTCCATACTTACTGATATGTATACCCCAAATCCCTCGCGTATGCGCGATTGGATATCAATACCGAAAAGCAATGGGTATGAGAGCCTACACGCAACTGTGATGGGACCTGATTCAAAGTGGGTGGAAGTGCAGTTCCGCACCAAGAGAATGGACCTTGTGGCAGAAAAAGGTCTGGCGGCACATTGGCGCTACAAGGGAGTAAAGTCTGATTCCACCGACCAATGGATGAATAATATCCGCGATATACTTGAAGCCGGCAAGGATGATCCTATGCAGCTGATGAAGGATATCAGAATGGATATCTACACTAAGGAGGTCTATGCATTCACTCCTAAAGGAGATCTTTTCAAATTACCCGCTGGAGCGACAGTACTTGATTTCGCATTTTACATTCATACGAATGTCGGCGCACACTGCACAGGAGCCATTGTCAATGGTCGCCATCGCAAGATAAGCCATGTCATCCAAAGTGGAGACACTGTTGAGATACTTACTTCTGCCACCCAGTCGCCCAAATCTGACTGGATGAATATCGTTGTCAGCTCAAAAAGCCGCAATAAGATTCGACAAAAGCTCCACGAACAACTTCAGGCACGTGCCGAACTTGGGAAAGAAGAATTGATGAGGCGTGCAAAAAACCGAAAGATCGACATCGACGAATCCTTAATGATGAAACTCATCAAGAAGGAAGGCTACAAGTATGTCAATGAATTTTTTGCCGATATTGCCGACGGGAAGATTGATGCCGGAAAATTCATCAACACCTATCAAGTTGCGATTGCCCCGGAAGATCAGATCGAACGTACTACTGCAGAAGATTTTGAACTTATCCGAGATGAGAAAGAATCTGCCGGAGATGTGCTTACCATCGGTGAGAAATCAATAAAAGGACTTAGTTATAAATTTGCTAAATGTTGCAACCCTATTTATGGCGACAAAGTCTTTGGTTTCATTTCCTCCGACGGCATGGTCAAGATACACAAAACCGACTGTCCAAATGCAACAAACATCAGAGGGCGCTATCCCTATCGCCTCATAAGGGTGGAATGGAGCGGCAAGGGTGGTTCAGAGCTCCCTGTTCAGCTTCGCATTGTTGGGCAAGATGACATAGGTATCATTGCTAACATCACATCAATCATCAGCAAGGAGACAAAAGCTTCGCTGCGCAATATTAAAGTGGACTCTAACGATGGACTTTTCCAAGGCTATTTGACACTTGGTGTCACTGATAATGCCGTTCTTTCCTCGATTATCAAGAAAGTCAAAACAGTGAAGGGAGTGAAAGAGGTAACACGAATTTAGAATTAACTCTAATTTGGATTATAAGAATTATAAAAATTATATGAGTTATAAGAGTTGTTATATAATAAATAAGTATGCATTTGTAATATTGTGCATGAGCATGTTAATGGTATCTGGAGCATGTAAAAGGAGGAATGAAGCAAAGGAGCGTGTGCAGGCTGAGCGCGAGAAATGGGAGGCATCCCTACCTGACTCACTTAAGGCTGTTGAGCGCCAGACTGATTCAATAAAATCTGAACTACAAGCACTTAACAATAGCTTCGATGCTATGGTTCACACTTTCGAATATGTCGATAATCCTCGTGAAGTGGAAGGATACTTCATCGCGGGAGCATGGAAGAGCAATTATCCGCTGAAATCAACAGGACTCATGGCAAGGCTTACTAAGAGTGAAAAGCTTGAGCTTATCGCAGTACTATCCGGGGGTGCTCATTTCGACCGCTTGCGAGTTGAGGCAAATGGAGTGTCTGCAGAGACATCGATAGTGCCATATGATCAGGCTCTCAACTACAGAATGACTGATCTAAATACAGTTTGCTTTTCTGACAGTGCTGCCAACTCATGTGCAAGACTTATTGCTGAGAATAATGGTACTGACGTAAAGATAGTATTTCTCGATGGGGAGCGCCAGACTGGAACCCTTTCTTATTCAAAGCAGAATCAATCGACCATGATGTCCACATGGAATCTATATGAGGTTTCTTCACGCATAGCTCACGACGAACGAATGATTCCTCTTCTTGCCAGGAAAGGAGCCATCATCAATCAAAAGATAGAATCGCTAAAAAAATAACGCTTTGCGTAGCGCGTGGTGCGTATAGCGAAATTTCTTAAGAGTTTAAACGCAAAATGCACGACGCAAGACGCTAAATGCAAGATGTAAACATATAACCCTTAAAATAATAAATAACATGAATCTATCACCCAAAGACCTCGAAACGCTCGCAAAAAGGGGCATTTCTGAGGAAAAATTCGAAGAACAACTTATAATGCTCAAGGATGGTTTCCCATTCCTTAAGATTGAGGCTGCCGTGACACCGGGCCATGGCCTTACAGTCCCATCATCGGAACTAATCCACCAAAGCGAAGAGATGTGGAAGAAATATCTTGCAGGAGGAGCAAAAGTGATGAAGATGGTTCCTGCCAGTGGAGCAGCTTCCAGAATGTTCAAAGACCTTTTCTCCTTCCTCAACGGCAAGAGCAACAAACCCGATAATGACTTCATGAAGAAGTTTTTCGAAAACATTGAAAAATTCGCATTCTTTGGCAAGTTAAACTTTCTTTGCCTCCAGCTTTTTGGCTATAGTGTTGCAAGTCTCATAAAGATGGGACGCTATAAAGATGTGATCGACGTGCTACTCAATAAAGTTGGACTTAACTATGGTAAACTTCCAAAAGCTCTCCTTGAATTCCACAAGGAAATGGGAGGTAGCCGCACTCCACTTCAGGAACACCTTGCTGAAGGCGCACAGTATGCAGCCGGTAAAGATGGAAAAGTTCATCTTCATTTTACAGTATCTGAGGAGCACGTGCCGCTCGTGGAGGCTAAACTTGAGGAAATCAAATCTGTAATGGAGCATGCTTATGGGGTCGTATATGATATCACACTGAGCGTTCAGAAACCTTCCACCGATACAGTAGCCTCGAATATGGATGGCACACCATATTACGAAAATGAGGAACTATTTTTCCGTCCCGGTGGACATGGGGCACTTATTGAAAACCTCAATGACCTTGATGCAGATGTCATCTTCATTAAGAATATCGACAACCTTGTGCCTGATGCACTTCGTCAGCCAACTGTCACTTATAAGATGGTGCTGGGAGGAATACTTGTGGGCATTAAGAGAAAGATAGACCAATATTGCGAAAAACTCGCCAAAGGTATTCCTTCTGGGGAGGAAATGGTAGAGATGCTCGACTTCTTACGCCATAAACTCTGTGTGACACATGACAAAGCTTCTGAAATGACTCCGGAAGAACTCAGGGACTATCTCTTCACAAAGTTCAACCGTCCTACACGCGTCTGCGGTATGGTGAAGAACGAGGGCGAACCCGGTGGTGGTCCGTTCCTTGTATATAACCCAGACGGCACAGTAAGCCCACAGATCCTTGAATCTTCTCAGATCAACCCGAAAGACAAAGAGGCTCAAAAGCTACTCAAAGAATCAACACACTTCAATCCTGTTGATCTCGTTGTATGCACCAAAGATTATAAGGGAGAAAAATTCAATCTTCCCGACTATGTGGATAAGGCAACCGGATTCATTTCCATCAAGAGCCGTGAAGGCGTAGAGATAAAGGCACTCGAACTTCCCGGCCTCTGGAATGGAGCTATGAGCGACTGGAACACTGTAATGGTGGAAGTCCCAGTAGAGACCTTCAATCCTGTGAAGACCGTCAACGACCTCCTCCGTCCTACCCACCAACCATCCTGATGGTAAAATCCTGATGGAAAAAAAACGGCTGCTTCCTATATGGAGAGTAGCCGTTAATTTTATGTTTCTTTTTTTTAATCTCAACGATGAAGGAGTTTAGCTATACCAAGTAAAGCGCCGTCTTTTTCAGCTCTTAATATATAGGCACCGGCAGAAACATTCGGATAGATCTTCAAGGAATCATCTGAATCAGTGTTGAAAGAATTCGAAAGCATACACTTTCCTTCCATTGAAAAAAGAGACAAAGTTATCCGACCGGCCTCTGCTACTCGCACGGCTATTTCAGAATCAAAAATCCTCGGAAATACATCCAAAGTATTCTTTGTTTCAACTATCGACACAGCATCCTGATGAGGAAGAAATATGGATAATTCTTTTTCTGAAAGTCCATATTCATTTTCCACAAACATGCTTGAACTAAAACCTTTTATTGATTCTGTTTCATATGGATAAGACAATATTATATATCCGTCCTCTCTATTGTCTTGACGCTCAATGACCGAAGCCCCCGGCATATACCAAGAGACAACAGGAGTCATCGAAAAGGAATTTCCTGAAGTGAACGGACAACCCGTACAGAACTCAGGAACTCGCCATTCGAGTTTGCCTTGACCTTCCACTTCCGTATCCTGATAACCATGTATTCCTGCCTTAAACTTACCGGAAGCCTTATTCTCGAAAAGGAACTCTTTGTCTGTATCAGACTCAAAGTCAAAGAATCCGATCACTCCTTCAGGAAGAGCATCAGCCTTTGCATCAGCCATCGCGAGAGCTGCATCTTCTTCAGCAAGAGCCTTATCCCATACCATGAAGTTATCAACATTTCCTCTCACCGAACCACTCTTGTGAAGATACCCACCGAAAGCAACAACATTATCATTCTTCCACGCTCCAACAGGACCTGCGAACTCAACGTCGCCATCTTGCTCTTCGTCTCCAAGCGACCAAGAAGTGATCTTCTGACGCTCTCCATTGATGAATAAAGCCGGTTTCACACCTCCATTCTCATCAAACTCAAAAGAATAAACCATATGATACCACGCACCCGGATATAGCTTCATGCCATCAAAACGATAGGATGCATCTTTTCCGGAAGCCATTCGGATTGTGAAAGCATCACTCCGTCCATCTTCGGTCAAAGTATGCCACATCCAACCCCAATTATTTACAGCCCAAGGATCACCCTTATGACGAATATTGAGAGCATGAACAGATTTATGGCTGAATTTTTCCGGTTTGAACCAGAAGCTTACTGCAAAAGACTCCTTAGGATCCAACTCAGTGTCTTTGAAACGGAAACCAAGTCCATTGTCACCAACTTTCACACCTCTCGGTAAGGTAGAACCTCCTGCATCAACCCGATATTCTATTTTGGGAGTAGTAGTATTTAGAAAGATTGCTGTTGACATAAAATCATTCATTCCCTCACGGACTTCACATCCTTGACATTCCAACGAAAGTATTTGAGGCACATCTCCACTATCATCCCCTGTCACTTGTATGAATCCTTTCAACTCTCGCTCCGTTTCAACTCTTCCTGACTCAGAGTTTTCAAAACCTTTGACTACCAGATCGTAAATACCCGGCTTTGGGAGTCCGGAATGCACATACATGGCAATAGCATCCTTTGACTCTGCCACGAGCTTGCCATCGGGACCGATCAAAGTCCAATCGGCTTTCTCATGATAAAAAAAATCTGCATAGCGTATCTCAAACATCTCATTAGGCTTGATAACTCCATCTGAAATCAAAATATCATCAGAAATTGTATAGACCACCGAAGGATCCAACCATTCACCCCAACTTATATCACTCTCAGTGTGATGATCCAAAGCAAGAGCACTTACACCGAAACGATACTTAGCTCCTCTACCCATCTGATTTGGAACAGAGAACATCAGTCCAGCCCATGAAGTAGTAACACCCATAAGAACAGGTCCGTCATATTCCTGCTGTGCATAGAGTTTAAAGAGAGAAGTATTTACATCAGAGTTATAGCAGACATCATTTCCCTTGTCGTTGGGCATATTGAAAATAATCTTAGCATCTACTCCATCATGACGCGCACTTAAGATTCGAGTTGACTCCACTATCGGAGTCTCAATTGATGCTTTAAGCGCAGAAGGACGTTTGATGGAGAACTCACCGAAACGCATGTCAAGATCAGAAGCATTCTTGAAGTGAAGTGCAATCATTGCCACCTCTCCTCCATCAGGAATCACAATATCACTCCCAACGGTAAATTTCCGTTCAATCCAAGTCAAAGGATTAGTCAAAGCATCTGCATCCATAACTTTCATATGCTCTTCAGCAATCGGATTTGCTTCGTCTCCCTTGAGCGACATGGCAATGAAAGCGTCGGCTGATCCGTTGAGAAGTTTGTAGCGGAACGTTATCTCGTCGCCGGCCTTCAATGGAAACTCAGTCTTGAATAGGTGTAAGTATTCATTGTCGGCATTTCCGGCTACCCGAATGGTAGACCCTCCATTCCATGCATCGTCCCAAATAAATTCTGCATCCAACCCATCAGCAGGAAGATCGGCAGCATCGCGTCCAAGGAAACTTGAAGAAAACCACCACATCCAAGTAGGAAGATAATCCTGGGATGCAATGTTGTACCATTCAGAATCGTGGCAACGCACGCCATTCCAGTTAAAGAAGCGGCCATTGCCAAGATTGAAGTATGTGATGAAAGGCTCATCATCAAGATTCCATTTTAGGGCAGAGCGGGCAGACATCATTTTTGACATACCCGAAAAGTCATCTTTGGCAGCGGAATAGATGAGGGAATTGGTTGTAGGCAAAGATGCTATCGGGTTGTGGGTGCCATTAGTAAACCAATTCATCATCCGGTTTAGATATGTGCGCTGTCGCTTCAAAGGCGATGAACCTTGCTCTGCACGACTTTCGAAAAACATATTTTCGGAATGGGCACCCCAAAGGCCTATTGAAACCGGATATTGCTCAAGTAGTGTCCAGATTTCTTTGCTTGAATTATGAGGTTCACGTCCTTGCATATTGATACCACAATATATGTCAAGTGGTGTTCTACCATACTCCTTAGCATTAGCCACCGTACTTTCGAGAATCTTCGAATAGTTCCAATTATAGTTTAAGAAAAGAGACGAACGGATATTATCACCATATCCCCATAAATCTTTGTTGTGAGAGGCGAGTCCGCGATCAAATGTGATTTTTCCCGCTTTGTTTGTTCCGTCATACCAAATTATGTCCGCGATAGGATTACCATGGTCTTTCATCAGTTTCAATGTATTCTCATGAAGATCCATCAGTCCGGCTATGAGTGTGGACGTGGTAGAAAACTCCGAATTGTAGCCTATTCCGTCCACTCCATAGTAAAGAAGATAGTCTGAGAGCTTTTCAGCTCCTACCTCAGTGAGAGATGTAAGCGCATCTTTCCATTCCTTTGATATGTTGCCGTATGCCACTGAGGCGAGAGCACTGACCGGAACTCCATTTTTATGCGCTACGTCAAGGAACCCTCCCGGCACTCGTACAAGTGGGCTTGACCAGTTGCCATAGTGTGTGATATAGCTCCACATCGGGAATACCTCGCTGTCAAAAACGCCATCAGGAAGAGCGTTGAAATCCTGATTGTTGATAGGAACCCAGAAGATAAGCTTTTTATCATTCTCTTCATTAAGACTGGGATTGACCTGAGTAGCCTGATTACGGAAGCGCTGATGGGGTTTGACTCGCGATATGTAGAAATTATCATCGTCACTCCATTTCTGCCCTTTCTCCCAAGATTTAAGAGCTTCAGGAAAAGCCGAACCGCAAATTCCTTTGTCGACATATCCCTGCTTTATCTGCTGTGCACCTGCCACGAAAGGCAAACTTACCAGCAACATACATACTTTTTGTAGATAGTTCATTCTTAGTTCATTCAAAATAACATCAACTACAAAATTAATCTAAAAGTTTTAACTTACCAAAAAAACTCTATGGAAAAATATTTTTTTATGTGAATAAACCTTTGAAAAGAATTCAGGTCTTAAATAACGAGTGTGAGAAACACACTCAATTTTTTTGCATTCCTCAATATTCTCACCATCCATTATGAACAAACGAATATTTTCTCTCCTTTCAATTTCTTGCCTTGCAGTTGCCACTTTGATTGCAGCTACTGTGAAAGGCAGGATAGTTGACTCCCAAGGTCAACCTCTTATCGGAGCAACCGCTACACTTTTAGCTCTCCCTGACTCAACGACCGTCACAGGCGCTATGACAGACCTTGAAGGAGCATATCAATTCAAAAACCTTATTCCGCGTCGCTATGCACTTAAGGCATCTATGACAGGAATGGACACTGAAATGACCGACTTCACAGTAGCAGACACAACAAAAATCATTGAACTCCCGACTATCAAGCTCTATGATGAGTCTACTATGCTCAAAGAACTTGTTGTAAAAGGTGTAAAAACAGCAGTCATTGCAAAAGAAGACACCATTGAATTCAATGCAGACTCATTCCATACTACCGAAAACGCTATGGTGGAGGATCTTCTAAAGAAACTACCCGGCGTGGAAGTGGGAAGCGACGGCTCTATTACATCGAATGGCAAGACTGTCTCAAAAATCCTCGTCAACGGCAAGGAATTCTTCGGCGACGATCCTCAAATGGCTACCAAAAACTTCAGTGCCAAGGCTGTTGCAAAGGTGCAGGTCGTAGACAGAAAGAGCGAACAGTCACGCCTTACAGGAGTAGATGATGGAGAAGAAGAGACTGTAATCAATCTCGAAGTTAAAAAAGGTATGGAAGAAAGTTGGTTTGGCAACATCCGTGGAGGATATGGCACCGACGACCGCTACTCCGGAAATATATTTATCACCCGTATGGCAGATGGGAACCGTGTCACCCTTATCGGTCGTGCAAATAATGTCAACGAACGTGGAGGTGGCGATATGCGAGGTGGCAACTTCAGTATGGGTGGTGGTGCAGGTGGCATCATGACTTCCCAGATGCTTGGTCTTGACTTCGCAGCAGGCGACGAAAAGAAATTTGCTGTCGGTGGTAATGTTCGCTATATGCACAATACCCGAGATGTGGAAAACAGCTGCGAAACAATGAATCTTCTGCCCGACTCTGTCAGCTATCAGTCAGCTAAATCAAAAACTAATGATGGCTCACATAGTGTTGGCGGCAACTTCCGCCTCAAATGGGAAATTGATGAAAACAATACCTTCGATTTCCGACCTTCTTTCTCATATAGCACCAATAATGTGATCTCTTCTTCTGAATCTCATCTTTATGCCGGTGATCCAAACAAGACTCCCGTCAATAGCCAGATCAACGACCGCACCAACCACGGCAACTCTTGGAGCACTTCCGGAGATGTGACATTCGTACATCGTTTCCCACAGAAGAAAGGCCGCTCATTCAGTGTTAGAGCAGAGTATTCTTTTTCAAAGACTAAGCAGCATGGTACTTCTCTATCTGAAATAGCACGCTACTTGATGGAGAACGAAGATGAAGACCTCTTCCGTTTCACCGATAATAAAACGTGGAACAACAATCTGAGTGCCCGTGTGACTTGGACTGAACCTATCGGCCATCCGGGCAATTTCATCGAATTTGCATACCGTATTAATTCACGACGAAATAATTCAGACAAATACGTATATAATCTGCCGATGGATCTTCTTACTCGCACTGAAGAAGAATACATCATGCCGGACTTTGACTATTTGCCCATAGCCGGACTGGAATATGACCCAACCTTGTCAAATAGTTTCCGCAACGACTTCCTTACGCAGAGCATACGTTTGGGCTATGTCAGGACTACCAAAGAGATGAATCTTAACGCAGGCATCGAGTTGACACCGTCAAGCAGCAAGAGCATCGACCGCATCATGTCGGAACGTAATATTCCGAGAAGAAATGTTCTTAACTTTGCACCATTCTTCCGTCTGCGTTATAAATTCTCCAAAAACCGCTCAATGAATATCCGCTACAATGCTCGTTCTTCAGAGCCCTCTATCTCTCAGTTGCAACCGGTAGCCGATGTATCAGACCCCATGAACATCAAAGTTGGTAATCCAAACTTGAAGCCAACATTTACCCAAAGGCTTAACGCGATGTTCCGTGACTTCGATATGGAAAGCCAGCGCTCTCTATTTGCAATGCTCAACGGATCTTATACCATCAATAATGTTGTTAGTATGACTACAACTGATCCTACATCAGGAGCCCGCACCTCTACCTATACCAATACTTCAGGCGATTTCAACATCAATCTGCGTGGTATGTACAATCAACCTTTCCGAAACCGCAACTGGCGTGTTTTCGCCAATCTTATGGCTGGCTACAATTCTTATGCAAGCTATATTAATGGCGAATATAATCGAAGCGGCCAATATACGCTCGCTCCTCGCGCCGGCATTACATTCTCTACGGAAATAGTGCAGATTTCAGCAAACCCAACCTATTCATGGCAATTAGCGACCAATACTTTAGCAAATCAGAAAGATCGCAACAACTCAAGCTATGGGTTTGACACAGACTTTACTCTTACTCTACCATTCGGTCTGCAATTGGGTACAAATCTCCATTACTCAAAGACAAATGGTCTGTCGGCTGGATACGACTCCCAGTCTTGGATCTGGAACGCAAATATGCTATATACAATTCCCGGCACTATGGGTCTGAATATTTTTGTGGAAGCCAACGACCTTCTTGCCGACACCAAGAATATATCTCGCAGCGTATCTTCAGCCGCGATCGTCGACAGCCGATACAATAACCTTTCGCGCTATTTCATATTTGGTCTTAGCTGGCAGTTCAACTCCCATAATTTCAAGAAGAAGACTGCAGAAGCCGACGGCGATATGCCGATGCCAGGTCCTGGCATGGGTCCAGGCGGACCTGGCGGTCAGCGTCCTATGGGTCCTCCTCCGGGTGGATTTGGAGGCGGAAGACCATTCTAAATCAATGATCAATGATAAATTATCAATGATCAATTAATTTTCATAGGTCTCTGAGAACTCTAAGAACTCTGACACTAACTACTGAAAACTGATAACGATGACAACAACGAAAGCTATACTCTTAGCGGCAGCCGGCTTACTGTCGGTTGCCGCTTCGGCAGAAGATAATCGCGCTTTTGAGATTCAAAGAGATATGCCCGTTTTTCTTGATAGCCTCAAAAAGGAATTTACATACCCTATGGCTTGGGGAAACAGCAATATTTCTGATTTTGGCGAATGGAAGAAGGCAGCTAAAGGAAAACTCGTAGAAGAAATGCTGCTTCCTCCACCGCGTGCTAATTCATACGACATGGTGATTCTCGAGTCGGAGAAGCGTGATGGTTACACTGCGCATAAGATAGAGTTTAACCTCACAAAATATTCCAGAGTGAAGGGATATTTACTTATTCCTGATGGAAAGGGTCCACATCCTGGTATAGTTGCACTTCATGATCATGGTGCTCACTTCACAATAGGTAAAGAGAAGATGGTGCGTCCATTCAATGCAGATCAGTCAATACTCGACGATAGCGATGCATGGGCAGACAATCTATATGAGGGGCAATATGTCGGAGATTATCTTGCAAAAAATGGATATGTGGTGCTCTCCACTGATGCCCTTATGTGGGGAGAACGTGGATGCAAGGAAGGAAGCGACAATACACACTTGGCAAGCGTAGCAGGCAACATGCTACTTCTTGGACGCAATCTGTCATCTTGGATGACTTATGAAGACGCCTATGCCACTGAATTTCTCGCAAATCTCCCGGAAGTCGATGCCGAGCGAATTGGATGCACCGGATTATCAATGGGAGGCTACCGCACATTCATGCTTGCCGCCCTCTCCCCTCTTATCAAAGCGAGTGTTGGCGTATGCTGGATGACCACACAAGACGCAATGATGGACTGGAAATACGGACGTCATGAGCGAGGAGGTTTTGCCAACAATCTTGGAGGAGTCTTCGCCCAGCTCGATTATCCACACATTGCCTCTCTCTCTTGCCCCAATGCAATGATGCTTATCAATGGGGAGACTGACAAACTTTTCAAGCCACATGCCGTAAGGCAATGCTATGACACCATGCATCGCGTATGGGACAGCCAGGGAGTTGGAGAGAAGTTGGAGACACAT
The DNA here is from genome assembly GCA_964396365.1 of uncultured Sangeribacter sp. Classification (GTDB taxonomy): domain Bacteria; phylum Bacteroidota; class Bacteroidia; order Bacteroidales; family Muribaculaceae; genus Lepagella. The sequence goes on from CAYNEZ010000007.1 coordinate 35,273, forward strand.
CTGCTGCCGCAGGGACATGAGATGCCGAAGAGCGTGCAGAAAATGACTTTAGATTTTCTTGATAAATGGCTTAAATAAAATATTATAAGATTTATTTGTCTTATAAGATTTATAAGTCTTATAAAATAAAAAGTAAAAAAATTAAAAAAAGTGGGTTTAAAATTTGCATAGTTCAGAAAAAAGCTGTAACTTTGCAT